>JBEKOS010000054.1:0-13652 GCA_049521535.1 Terriglobales bacterium
ATGGCAAAGCCCACATGAATAAGGACCCAATCGCCGGGCACGGGACGGTCATCCTGCAGCAGTCCCAGATCGATCCGGCGACGCACGCCCACGACATCCACGAGCGCTGACTCCAGGTTATCGGGAGCGATCTCGACGATCTTTCCCGGTATGGCTAGGCACATGCGGTACCCTCCTGCAACATCATGATTTGCTTCGTTCCCATCCATCTGCGGCATTCCAACGCTCCAGCCGGTCACGCCTGATTGCGGGCAGAGATATTAAACGAAAGCTTAAGTTCGTCCTTGATTTTGATGGTTCCTCCGGCCGCGGAAACCGGCTTGATTTCAAAGTCGCTCTGGCGAATGGAAAAATCTCCCGTGGCACGAAGCGTGTCGCCATCCACTGAGACGCGCACGGAGATCGCCTGGTTGCGGGTGACCCCGTGCAGCGTCAAGTCGCCGTTCAGCACTCCCCAGTACTGCCCTGCCCCCATTTTGCTCGCGGTAAAGCGCTCACCTTCATAGACGATTTTCGGGTATCCGTCAGACTCGAGAACCTCCTGGTGCATGGTGCGATTGATCTCCGTTCGGTCCTTTTCTCGAATGTCATCGATTACGGTCATGGATGCACTGTGGATAACGACCCGCACGGAACTCTGTTCGACAGCGTCGGGATTCAGCAGGATTTCGCCCTCGAAGTCGGGAATCGAAATCGTGGGACTATGGCCGAAAGCCGACAGCAATCCCGTGGCGAACGCCTTCACGGTAAACGTGCTTCCCTTGGCTTGGATGGCGTACCGTTCCGTGTCGCTTTCCGCTTTCTCGATCGCCTGTGTGGCATTCTGCACGAATAGTGCCTCCCCGCATTCCAAGCGGTCTCGTTTGGAGGACTAACTTATCTCACCGCAATAACCACATGTCATCTTCAGCGCTCGAAGCGATGCGTTTGCCGCTGAAGATGAACGCAACGATCCCTCCGCTTCGCTTCCCCGCTCTGCGGGATCACGATGACTGGCCTCCTACATGGCCCGCAATCTCAAGTAGCGATCCAGATCGGGCAGCGCGGCCTGCGTCAGGTCGCCAATCCCGAACTGGCTGAGCAGGCGTCGCGCAATCGGGGTGGAAAGAATCAACCCGGCGCCGAAAACCACCAGTGCGACTCCGCTCAGCATATAAAGTGTGTCCCGATCATTCACGCTTCCATTACCGTTGCCAGTCACATCCATCGCCATGGCCTTCTCCTTTTTCTCTTGCCGTTCAGTGTTTTGTATCCGTCCCGCCCGGGACCAGAATTTTATTGATCAGCGACTCCACCAACTTGACCGCCTCTTCCACGGCTGCCTCGACCGGCGCGCTTAGGCCCATGTCTCCCTCTTCGCCCCCGAGGGTCCTGGGTTCGCAGCCGACAAGCAGCACATTTCGCGTTTCGATATTCATTCCCCTGGCCATGCGCAGCACGTTCATGGGATTCATGGTGTGGCCGTCAACAACAAACTGCGCGGCCGCAGGCTCGTCCTCGCTTTTCGAAATGGCTTTCAGATCCGGCTCAATAACGTACAGCGTTCCCGGGGCCTCACCGTGGGGACAGGCGTCCACGAGGATGGTGGTTTCGTAGCCATCCTGCAGCGCATACGCCAGGTCAAAGCCGCGAATGCCGAAATCGGCGACACGTACGCCATCCGGCAACGGGTGGCCGGCCAGGCGACGCACCACTTCCACCCCAAATGCGTCATCCCCGAGGAATATGTTTCCGATTCCGGCAACCAGGATGGCCGCCTTCCGGGCTACCGAGGCGGGGGGAATCTCTCCCGACAAAAGCGGTTCAACTTCCTCGGCGTCAAAGAAGAATCGATGGCCGGGTTGACGAAGCATTCCCATGTCCCTGCCGGGATCGTCATCGAGAACCACGCAAACATGATGCTTGCCCTCGTAATCCTGCTCAATGCATTCGATGGTCGCGATCTGGCCCATGAGGGCTATGTCCATCACATCGCCGCCCGGCCGCGGATGCAGTCGCACGCGGCTTCCGGTTCTGACTTCGATTCCGGAGACCTCGAGGCAGTCCACCGCAGATTTTTCCTCAAGCAGTTGCCATTCCCACTCGTTCATGGCGCTGCCTCCTTCACCGGACGGAGGTTGCGCAGCACGCCATGCAGCTTCAACAGTTGTTCCACCGGCATCGTCTCCGTCCGCTCCAGCATTTGGCGGGCACGCTCGTCCGATTGACGCATTTCGCGCTTCTCTTCGTCGGTCAGCGTCATGATGCGCAAGGTAAGAATTTCGTCAATCTCGGTTCCGTCAAATAAATCCCCGGCGCTCTCCGGCGCCACTTGCGGATAATCGGGAAGGATCATGGGCGAAGAAAGCACGGTATCGATGTCCCCTTCCTCGCCGACCAGGACGGGCCAGGTGCCGACGTTATGGCAGCCGGACGCGGCCTCCGCAAGCCGCTCGGGCGGAGAGAGCAGCGAGCAGAACCTGCCGTTTCGCACTCCGAGCACCGTGTGGGTCGAAACCAGGGAACTCAACAAAGCCGGCTCGCGAATGGACCGGGTACGGACAGAAAAAGGCGTCAGATTGCAGATGCATACCCGGACCCTGCAGGAGCTACTGCCCACCGGTTCGCTCTTGACATCAATCGATCCCTGCAGCGCGCTTTGTTCGCGGACGACAATACCGGTGATCAGCCCTTCGCCGTCGCGCAGATACTCATATTCCCTCTTCGCGGGAAACTCGAACAACTGCAACAGTGGCATCCGGCCAAGCGTCTCGAGATCGCGAATCGGCAGGACTACTTCACGCTCCGTCGCCTCCTGCCAGGGCTGATGGATTCGGCCGCATACCTCCAGTTTTGGGACCTGGCGAAATTCCGGCGCCTCCCCGGGCGCCAGGTCACGGACCGGATTCGTCAGCTCGCCAACAGAGCGCGCGACCAATTGCAGGAACCGCACCCGCACTTCGAGCGTGGTCACAGAACCGCTTTCCACCAGGCATTCCGTCTGCATCGTCCAGGCGTCGCTTCCACCCTGCGCTTCGCTGTATGACTGCGGGCAGAGCACGCCGAAGTTCCAGCGCTGCTGATTCTTCACCGATGAAGGACGGTAAGGATAGAGCATGTATCCTTCGTACAGCACGGCCTTCGCGATCTTCTCTACCATCGCCAGATTCATTGCAGCACCGCCGCATGCTCCGGCAATATGCTATCCAGGACCGCTTCCCAGGTGGGGATGCCGTGCCGGACCTTGTATTGATGGAGTCGATCGAAGACATCTTTTCGCAGGCACAGCCACGCCGAGTTGGGGTAGTAGGAATCCATCATGTCGCGCCAGACCTTTACCGGCAGCTTGAAACGAGCTTCCTTATCCCAGGGAATGGGCGCAACCTGTAGTCCATTTTCCTCGGACGCATAAAAGACCGTACCGCTGAATTGAAGGCAGATCGGAACTTCACCGTCGGTCAGGCCGTCGAAGTATTTCGTCGTAGCCACGTTGAAATCAAACGTACAAGGAACGGGAACCTGGACCACCGTGGACCCTTGGAATGAAGGCACGACCGTGCTGGCATGGGTCCACAGCAAAGTTTTCAAGGTCTGGCCCCATCGGCTGGGATCATCAAAAAGATCGCGCAGCCGGGCTTGTTCTTCCGGTGAATACCTTCGGCCGGCGACTTCCAGTTGTATCTGGCAACGCAGAACGACCGTATGGATGACTACCGCCGGATCGGAATTGGCCAGGCGGAGCTGAAAGGCAAGCTGCGGCGCAGAGGAATGCGGGACCATCTCGACGCCCTCAACCTGAAAACTCAAATCAGGCATGAACCTCCTCAGCACGCCGGGTCGCGTCTTCAACTCCGGCAGGCTCGACCGAACGCGCTTTCAGATTCTTGAAAAACTCTGCGATCTGTTGCCAAACCTCGGCGCCCCCCGAGAGCCCCTTCCAATAGGCACGGATCAACCCCACAAGGCGGTAACACTCATCGATCGGCAGCAGGTAGTATACCGGCGCCGAATAGCCTCGCGCATGTCCCAGCCGGTTCACCAGCAGGGCTTCGACATCCGGTTCCATGCCGCTGAGCACGGGTTCGAGAGCGACAATTTCGTTCCAGGACTCCAGCGCCAACAGCGATTCGGTTGCCCCGGCCGGACTGGGATACATGGCAACAATGCGGTCCTCCAGGCTGGTCCTGAAGAAGAATGCCATGTTAATGGGCACCAGCAGCCCGTTCCATTCCGCATCGCTGAGGTGGAAGCCCGGCAGGAAGTAGATGCGGCGAGGCACCCGCTTGTATTTGGAAGGCTGGCCGCTGAACAACAGCGCGCAGGCATCGCAGGCGCACAGGAGTTTTCTCCGGGCCAGTTCGATCAGGTGCAAATGATCGGAACGCAGACCCAGGCTGCAGAGTTCGCAACGCTCCAGGGGCCGCTCGCGGCGGGCAAATTGACGGAGGGCGCTAAATCCTCCAGCGGGTTCCAGGAACGTTCCTGCACTCATATTCTGCACGATCTCCGATGGTACTTACAGATTGCGGCAGAACACACGGTAATGCTTCGCATCAGTTCGCGCCGGTAAGAACCTGTGCTTGCGCACCGCCGGTCAAGCTGTCCAAAGCCACAAAGCCGGAGGCCGGCCGCCCCTCCAGCCCTTCGATCGAGAGTGCAACAATATCGGGCGCGGCATCGTAGATAGCCTCTTCCAGAGCCGCCTGCGCGGTCCTGGCGGTTGAACCGCAGGTGTGCTCCCCGGTCTGAACCCGCAGGCGCACGACGCCATCGTTCAACTCCAGCAGTTGAACCTCGCAACCCTGCTTGCGCAGTTTCGGCTTTACCTGCTCGATCGCCCGTAACACCCGGCTATCCAGCGCTTCGGGATGAAGCCCATAAAGCGTCAGTACGCTGCTGACCAGCGGATCCCGGCCCAACTGGTCGATTAAGTTCATCCCGGGTTGGCCTGCCGCAGACACGATTTCCATGGCGCGCTCGAATGCGGCGCCATGAAGTTCCATCAGCGACCGCACCAATTCCTTGGTGACGGCACGAAGAGCAGGATCTGCAATGTTCTCGATCTCCTGCACCAGGCCGCCAATGCGTTGTACACGTTCGCGAAAACCCTTGTCTTCAGCCACGTTCCTCCTGAAAACATAAACCGCGGACCCGGGCGGCTTCCTACGGAATGCCAAAACGAGTCAAACCCTTCTTGTATCGGTCTGAAACTGTCTGCATCAGCGGTAAAACCTCATGAAAGAAGCTGTTCAAGCTCTGCCAGAAACGCACCCGGTGAGGTGCCCTTAACCGCCCGGGCGTCCACCCATCTGAGGGCTTCCTCCGGAAGATCGACGTAAGCGGACAACATCAGGATCTTCACCTCCGGCTTAAGGCGTTTTAATTCGGCTGCCACCTGGCCGCCATCCATTTCCGGCATTCGGTAGTCCAATACCACTGCCTCAACCGGGTTGTCCGCGAATACGCGCAGAGCTTCCCGGCCGCCGGAAGCCGTGAGCACCTGGTACCCTTTGCTCCGCAGCAGCATCTGGCGAACCAGCAGCCCTCTGGGCTCGTCATCGACGCACAAGATCATAGCGAAGTGACGAGTGGCGCCTCATTCGCAAATCCATCCCAAGTCCCGCAATGCGCGGGTCTAGTGTTCAAAGCCAAACATCGGAGAATGATGCGTCTCCAGCACCTTCCCGTTGCCTAAATACATGTGCACCCCGCACGGCAAACAGGGATCGAAACTCCGCACCGCGCGCATGATGTCAATCCCCTTGAACTTGTCCGGTCCGTTTTCCTCGAAGATGGGCGTGTTCTGCACCGCATCCTCGTACGGCCCCGGAGTGCCATAAATGTCGCGTGGATTTGCGTTCCAGGGTGTCGGAGGATACGGATGATAGTTGGCGATCTTGCCGTCCTTGATCACCACATGATGCGAGAGCACACCGCGCACGGCCTCGTGGAAACCGCAACCGATGGCATCCTGCGGCACCTTGAATTCCGTCCAGGTTTTGGTGTGGCCCGCGTGCAGTTCCGCCAGCGCTTTTTCCATGAAGTGCATCGCGGCGCAGGCGGCATAAACCTGGAAGTACGTCCGTGCCCGGTCGCGCTCGATGGCGTTACTCCATTTGGGGACTTTCCACTCGAACTCGACCTCGGGCAGCGAAGTCGTCTTCGGCAGATACATCTTGACGCTGTTGCCGGTGGCCTTGATGTAGCCGATATCCACCAGCCCGGCAAGCGCCGTTGTCCACAGGCGGGCGATGGGACCTCCGCCGGTATCGAGCGCCAGGTGGTCGTTGGTGCGCTTATCGAACCAGCGCGGCGACATCACCCAGGTGTACTTGCCGGCAAAGTCGCGCTTCTGCGGACGCGGAATCGTCGTCTGGTTCCACGGATGATTCTTATCCACCGGGTTGCCCAGCGGGTCCTGCTTGACGAAGGTTTGCGAATTCTTCCAGTCGTCGTAGTAGGAGCTGCCCAGCAGGATACGGATGTTCAAGTTGATATCCACCAGGTCGGTGGTCACCAGCTTGCCGTCCACCACCACGCCTGGGGTCACAAACATGCCGCGGCCCCACTCGGTCATGTTCTTATAGGTGTAATCGCAAACGTCGGGGTCATTGAACGATCCCCAGCAACCCAGCAGCACGCGGCGGCGGCCCACTTCTTCGTAGCCGGGCAGCGCCTGGTAGAAGAAGTCGAACAGATCGTCGTGCAGCGGGACCACCTTTTTCATGAACTCGACGTACTTCATCAGGCGGACCAGGTAGTCGGTAAAGAGCTGAACCGTCGGCACCGTACCCACGCCCCCCGGATACAAGGTCGAGGGATGAACATGGCGCCCTTCCATCAGGCAAAACATCTCGCGCGTCATGCGGCTCATGACCAGCGCTTCGCGGTAAAAGGACCCGCTAAACGGGTTCAGCGCCGTCATGATGTCGGCGATGGTGCGGAAGCCATGCAGGTTGGAGTGCGGCGCCGGGGTGGACTGGGCCTTGGTCCAGACCTTCGGATTGGTCTCCTTGACCATCTGCTCGCAGAAGTCCACGCCGACCAGGTTGTCCTGAAAGATATTGTGGTCGAACATGTACTCGGCGGCTTCGCCGAGATTGACAATCCATTCGGCGATGGGCGGTGGCTTGATGCCGAAGGCCATATTCTGCGCATAGGTGGCGCAAGTGGCGTGATTGTCGCCGCAGATTCCGCAGATGCGGCTGGTGATAAAGTGCGCGTCGCGCGGGTCCTTGCCCTTCATGAAGATGCTGTACCCGCGAAAGATGGAAGAGGTGCTGTGGCACTCGACCACGTGGCGTTTGTCAAAGTCGATCTTGGTAAAGATGCCCAGGCTGCCCACGATGCGAGTGATCGGGTCCCAGTTCATTTCCACCAGATTCCGTTGCTTGCCGGAGACTTCGTGAGTGGGTGCGGTAATCGTACTCATTGCCATCAACTCCTTTGCCTGCTTATTAAGCTCGTGCGTGATATCCGGTGGTCAGCTCGGGGCGAGCATGACGCCACTTGGGCTCCTTATTTACGGTGGCCTGCGTCATGGAACGCAGAGCGCGAATGGCTCGCCCATAGACGTTGACCGCTCCGGTGGAAACTCGCGCGCCCGGTGGTTCGTCCATGAAAGGCATGAATTTGTCCGGGAAACCGGGCATGGTGCAGCCGATGCAGATGCCGCCCACGTTGGGGCAGCCGCCAATGCCGGCCATCCATCCCCGCTTGGGAACGTTGCAGTTCACCACCGGTCCCCAGCATCCCAGTTTCACAATGCACTTGGGGGAGCCATACGCCTCGGCGAAGTCGCCTTGTTCGTAGTAGCCGGCGCGGTCACAGCCGTCGTGCACCGTCTGGCCGAACAGCCAGGTGGGGCGCAACTGATCGTCGAGCGGGATCATCGGGGCCAGACCGGCTACCTGGTAGAGAAGATAGAGAACGGTTTCCATGAAGTTATCGGGTTGCACCGGGCATCCGGGAACGTTGACGATCGGCAGGCCCGCTTTCGAGCGCCAATCCCAGCCGAGGTAGTCCGCCAATCCCATGCAGCCCGTGGGATTGCCTTCCATGGCGTGGATTCCGCCATAGGTGGCGCACGTCCCGCATCCGATCACCGCCAAAGCCTTGGGGGCCAGGCGGTCAATCCATTCGTTGGTGGTGATGGGCTGGTTGGTCTTGGGATCGGTCCCCAAGCCGGCCCAATATCCTTCCTTCTTGATCTTTTCGTTGGGGATGGAGCCTTCCACCACCAGCACAAAAGGATCGAGTTTTCCCTGCTCCGCCTCGTACCAGTACTTCAGGAAGTCGTCGCCGACTTCATAGGCCAGCACCGGATTGTGCAGGTGCACTTTGGGCAGGCCGGGAATGGCCCCCAGGAGCACGTCTTCGATGCTGGGCTGGGTGGCCGCGGTGACTGAGACCGAATCACCATCACAACCCAAACCGGCTGTGATCCATAGAATGTGCACTTCCGCAACCGGCGATGGCCGTTGCGTGGATCGACCGTAAGGAACCGTTTCCGCTGCCATAAATGCGTTCTCCTTTCGCAAATCTCTTTGGTTAAGGACTGGCGCCCACGAATACTCTGTCTCTCGAATTCAGGAACCCGGGAAGAACCTGCAAATACGTCGCGCAGACCCGCGACAACGTTGATAGATTCAATGAGGTTGGGGTGTCGTCACAAGCGGGAGCACCACGTTTTTTCTTTGGTGGGAATCACCATAGGTCGCATCGGGGATTCCCCGATGAGCGTTAAGTTAATAGGCGAAAGCGTAAGGCACTTACAAAGCGCTTGCGGCGTCCGCTTGCAGCAGCCCACCAGCTCTCGATCTTCGCCGCGAAAAATTTCGCAATCTACGTGCCCGAGGAAGATAGAGCGACGATTGTGTCGCGTCGGGTGTAAAGGACTAGCCAGAATGTCGCGATGGTTATCAACCGGCTGGGCTTCAGCCGCCTCAAGACGCTACCTTGGCCTGCAACTGAACGATCCTTCCGTCGGCGCGCCGCTGCCGAACGAGCCGTAAATGCCTGTAGGGGGCGCAGTCACTGCTTGAATCTGACCCGGCGAGGTCAGGGTACACACCGCCCCAATTGGATTCTGGCCGGCGGAGCGATTGGGGGAAACAGGTCAGCCTGGACGTTGTTGGCCGTGCGGGCGAGCAGGCCGTGCTACCCAACCGATGGCCGTCTCGAAGGCGTCCTTAGTGGCGCCGATTGAGCCGGGGAAGCCCGCTCGCCCAAGGCAGGGCCAATGGCTGCTCAGTCCGTCTTGCTAGCTGCCGTTCTCGATGGCAGAAACGTGAATCGTTCTGCTGCTGGGTTCAAGGGTACCGGTGACTTTGACCGTCTTGCCCTCGAACGACTTTGCCTTGGTCTGGTCGTCGAGCCGGTACGTTGTATTGGTGGCATTCTCCATCAACGACCATTCTCCCTTCTCGCGTACCACGGTCCCGGTGAAAACCTGCATTTGGCCGGGAGCCATTGCCGATTCCGGCTTTGGCTTCGGATCGTCTTGCTGGCCCTGCTGCGCCGCCGCAACGCCGGTGCTTGAAACCGCGACGGCCTTCACCTTAGGCGCCAGTGCCATCACTACCAGCGAAACTACACAAACGAGGAAAACCCTTTTCATTTTACGGACCTCCTTTAAGAGGCAATTCGACATCTGTCCAATGGCCGTGATGCATGGGGCATGCCAAACCGGACAACTCCGCATGGCTGATGCACTTGGCAAACCCAGGCGCCTGAGACGCAGGGAGATTTGCCGGCAAAACGTGTAAATTCCTCCAACGCAGCCGGAACAATTCACCCGTGAGAGTGCAGGGTTCTGCACCTTCTGCGGTCCCGGCTGGAGCAGGTTTAAAAAACTAAAGATTGCGGCAAGCCAACGTTCCTGGAGGCAAAGGTCATCCATCTAAATATGAAGAAACTGCGGGGGACGCTGCACATTGCGCTTTCGATTCACAACGGCGGCTCGGAGGCGCGCGCTTACGATGTGACCTACACGCTGGAAAACGGCGACGCTTCCTCGCCGCCGCTGGGCACGAGGGAATATCTTCGCCGGTTTTACAGCGGGTGGGAGCTGGCGGAATTCCTCGCCCGGGACATGAATTGCGACGCGGAAAAAGCAATCGCCATAGTACACCGCGTGAAAAGTGAAGGGCATGCCCGCATTGAGGGTCTGGAAATGGAGGATTGGAAGCTGCGCGGCCTGAACCTGGCGGCATAAGCTACGGATTACTCATCCGGGTGACAACCGGGCAACAGCTCTCACCGGAAAGGCATCTCACTAACAACTTTTTGCACCTATGCCGCGGCGGCAAGGAGCATCGCATCAACCGCAAGGCCACTTCGAGGTCCAGCAAGCCAGTTCAAAATGAATTGCCCAGCCAGGAGGTGGCGAGTGAAGATCACTAATCTGATTTCGGTCGTGATCATGCTGTGCGCGGCGGTGTGTGCACAACAGACTTCGCAGGCGACTGCGGTCAACCAGATTGAAGAGCTCAGGGCCAAAGCGGAGAGATCACTCGGCGACTACGAACGCGTCGTCGCATCACGCGATGCTCTCACCCTGCAACTGCAGCAGGCGGTCGGAATCGACGACAAGGTGCTCATTCAGCGCGCTGTGAGCGACATTGGGGACAATCGAACGAGCCTGACGAATGTGGCCAGGCTGCTGGAGACCGATCGCCAAAAATTGATGGACAAAACCAGCCAGGAATTGCTCGCCAAGCATATCAGCGAAACTATGTACGTTTACCAGCTTGATTTTTCCCGGCAAATCGACCACCTCTTAAAGGAGTCGCCGACTGGCCTGCTGCTGGGCTTGCTCATCGATGCGCATAAGAAGGCGCAGACGTCATTTGTCTACAGTGACTTTATTCAAGAGAAGCCACCGGTAACGGAAGAGAGGGCATCCGCCAAGCCCGTGCAGTAGGAGGTCAGGGCATTAATTGGGCCGTACTTACCCCTAGCCACTCGGCCGCGGGATCGAGCTCGCTGAACACACGCACGTCGATCCGGGGCGAGCTCAACATGAGCTGGTACATCCGCGCCAGGCCGAAGTGGAGTGGATCTGAGGCCAGGAAAGCGGCTCGAACATGGACGTCGTTAGGATTAAATCCGGAGCGCCGGCCGGCAAACCTCTGAATTTTCTTAAACGACAGCGGCATCGCGTCCAGGTAATTGAGGTCACAAAAACGGTCGAAGCCGCTTTCCAGTTCCATTTCTTTGATTTCGATGAATTCGATGATTTCCTCGGCCATGGTAGCGTCAAAAACGCCCCTGGGCCGGGCGATCATGAGTCTGGCGCTCTCCATGGTGCAAGTGTTCATCATCAGGAGTGTTCTCCCGGGCTCAGCCTCCAGGGCCGGATTCCTTCGGCCAAAATGAGCAAGCAAATATGGCCCGACAAGACGGCCAGGGAGTTGCACGGCCTTGCGCCTCGCGCAGGCACCGGACAAGCACCGGTTTGAGCGCTAGGCACTATCACTTTGTATCGTACCCGCTTACCGTTTCCAAAAGCTATCGGCAGGCCCAGGCGTTCGGGCCTACGAAAGGGAGCTTTAGGCAGAAGTCGAGAGGAGAATTTTCCGGGCTTGCAGTGACGTCAATGATGCCATCATGGCCAATGCAATTGAACAGCGATCGTTGACCGAAACGAGCGATGCGCGATTGTGCACCGCCGTTACGGCCTCAAAGTTTCAGGCTTTACGCCCAGCCATTTTGCCGCCGCCTCCAATTCCTTAAACACGCGAACCTCGATCCGGCTGTTATCCAACAGGCGTTCGTACATGCCGATGACGGCGTAGGCGATGGGATCAGCGGCCAGAAATGCGGACCGCACCCGCACCTTATTTGGGTTGAATGTGGAGCGACGGCCGGCCAGTTTCATAACGTCTGTAAATGACAGGGGCACGCCCTCCAGATAGTTCAAGTCGCAAAAACGGTTGAATCCCGCCTCCAGTTCCGTCTCTTTGGTCTCAACAAATTCGATGAGTTGTTCGGCCAGGTTGAGATCAAAGACGCCCCTGGGCCGTGCGACCATCAGCGCCTCACCTTCAATCAGATAAGCATCGAGCATCGCGTGCACCTCACCATGACCTCGGGCAGGTTGCTGATTTGATGCAGACGATCCATTCCGCGAAGGATCAGTTTTCGATATTTGTGCAACTACCAAGCTGAAGCAGTCGGCATTATTTACTTCTCAACAGGCAATTTGTGCGTGCATGCGCCCAGGAATGCCGGGCGCCGAGGAATGGATTCTAAGCAGCTTGCGGGAGATATTGCGATTGGAAACTCACTTGCACACGTCTTGTCCGAGACGTAAGCCAACTCAGCGGCCGAAAAGGAGAAGTGCGATGCCAGGATCGAATCTAGCGAAGAAGCTCGCCCCGATGGTTACTTCTGAAGGAACACAACCACCGCGCCTGAAACTGGTAATTCGCGATGCTGCGCCCAACGACAGCGCGCCAGAAGAAAAGCACTGGCTTGAGGACAACATGGACATCCTGCTCATGATCCTGGCGATTGCCGCCGGCATTATCGGTTACGCGACGTTGGGGATCCTGGCGGTGTCAGGACGATAACTCGACCGTATCTCTCCGGCTCCGTATGCAACAAGCCAATGGCAAGCGGTCGCGAAGTCAAGCCCGTTGACTTCCTGCGGCGCAGCCAGAGGCAGGCGAGCCGCGGCGAACGACCAGTACCAGCGTTGTAACAAACCGTGCGTATTCGTTCATCGTTGTTCGGAGGCCGCGGAAGTGTCGATCAGGGCTGTCGCGCTGCGCGAGTCAATCTTTGAAAAGCGGTTGGAAGAACTCAATACTCCTGCGTCAAATCAGATTTTCTACCACTCGACCCTGGCCCGCTGCAAATGGTGCAGGACGCCGTTTCTTGTCCTCCTGCGCAATAACACAGACCCGCGCAATCAGGAGTACCTGGACGAGATAAGAAAGAAACTTTCCGAGGATTGCAGGGCCGGCGACCATTCCTTAGCTGAGATTCAATTGGAAATGTATCCGTAATCAGAACGGCCAGGAATCTCCTGAGAAGCAGTGGTTTCACCGGGAAGACTAAGATGTGGATCGCGGTGCGTCAGGGGTCGACTTCTAACCGAATCTCCGTGAGGGAGTGCAATCCGCCCCTGCAATCCTCAGTGATTCTCCTCTCCAGTTCACCCACATATTCCCCGTTGCGGCCGTCCCTGTAATGAGTCAGCAGAACTACAAATGCCGTGCCGCAAGTATCACAGTGGGCAATGGCGGAATCAGGAAAAATCTGGTTTGACAGCTCCTCGAAGCGCTGCTCCCAGATCAACTCGTGAAGCGCAATGCCCTTGATAGACATTAGTCGGGCTGAGGATAGCACCGCGCTGGCGTTTCACCCGTGATTCCAGTCACATTGCCTTGTAAAGCCTTTGTAAAAAAAGTAGACGTATGATCATTCCTGGACAGCGGTGAGAATTAGGAGGATGGCCCGACCGAGGCGGTCTATGCTAGGCAGACGACGGAACAAGGTTGGCATTTGCGAGTTTTATCATATGCGGGAGCGATTTGTGCCGGCTCGAAGTCGCCAGGTTTCTGCCACATTCCGAAGCCTTTTGGAATCGAGCGATACAACTGTGAACAAACCGGCAGCATGCACGCTCCGGGTTTCGCGCTGCCGGCTTCAATATCATGGGAAAA
>JBEKOS010000055.1:0-13636 GCA_049521535.1 Terriglobales bacterium
AATTTCCTGGATCGGGTCTACGATCCTGCCAGCCCCTTGTTCCGGCAATTCCTTACGGTGGAACAGTTCACCGAAAGGTTTGGCCCCAGCCAGGAAGACTATGACACCCTGATTGCTTTCGCCAAATCACACGGTCTTACCGTGGTTGACACCTCCAGCAATCGCGTGAACCTGCAGGTTTCGGGCAGGGTCGCTGACATAGAAAAAGCCTTAAATGTGACTATGGGTACCTATCAACACCCCACTGAGAGCCGCACCTACTACGCTCCCGACCGGGAGCCTACCGTCGACCTTCCCTTCCAGCTTTGGCACGTTGCCGGCCTGGACAACTACTACCAGCCGCATCCGCTGTATGTGAAGCGAGACGCGTCGCATTCGGACGTTCACTCCCTGGCCACCACCGGCTCGTGCCCTTCAGCTTCATTTTGCGGCAGCGACATGCGGGCGGCCTATTACGGCGGAACGCTCACCGGAACCGGACAGACTGTCGGCTTGCTCGAGTACTACGGTACCGACCTGTCTGACCTGACCACGTATTACAAGAACGCTGGCCAAACCGAGCCCTTCACGCCGACCATCCTTTCGACCGACGGGAGCAGCACAAGCTGCCTGGAATCGGCTGGGTGTGATGATACCGAACAGACTCTGGACATGACGCAAGCGATGGGCATGGCGCCGGGCATGACCATGCTCTACATGTATGTCGGCTCCACGGATTCGGCCATTCTTAACGGTATGGCCACGCACAGCCCGCTGAATTTCAATCTGAGCTGTTCCTGGGGTTGGACGGCCGATGCCAGCACTGACGACCCGTACTTCACGGAGTTTGCGGCGCAGGGTCAGAACTTCTTTTCCGCTGCCGGTGACAGCGGGAAATGGCCCACTGCTCTTTGGCCGGCCGAAAGTCCCCTGGTTGTGGCGGTTGGCGGCACGGATCTGACGACTGCCAGCGCCGGCGGCGCTTGGAAGTCGGAGACGGCCTGGGCCGACGGCGGGGGCGGACACGCAGCTTCGGGTAACGCAATTCCCTCCTGGCAGACCAGCTACATCAATTTCAGCACCTGCTCGAAATGCTCCAAGACCTTGCGCAACGCTCCGGACGTTTCGGCCAATGCGAACTTCACCTACTACGTTTGCGCCGACCAGACCACCTGCACGGCAAATGACTATGGTGGCACCAGCTTTGCGGCGCCCCTGTGGGCCGGCTACATGGCGCTGATCAATGAACAGTACGAGACCACCAGTGGCAAGAAAACCGGGCTGGGCTTCCTCAACCCGCTCATTTACCCGCTTAAGGGAGCAGCAGCCGATTTCCACGACATAACCGGTGGCAGCAATGGTTACAAGGCCACCAAGGGCTATGATCTGGCAACCGGCTGGGGCAGCATGAAGGGGAGCGGCTTGATCACCGCGCTCGAGTAATTTCATGCGTGCTTTTTAGCGGCAAGTGTCATAAACAACAAAAAGGCCCGGTCCTTCTGGTCCGGGCCTTTTCCGGATGAATGGGAAAAGTTGAATCCGCCAGACCGGTTTCCACTGTCTCCTGTCTGGCTGCAGATTTCTCTTGACAACTCGCCGTTTTGGGAACACAATCCCTAGCATCGTTAATTTTGTCCGAGGGCACCGGTTTTTTGTGGGCCGGTGCAAGTTGTGGCTGTTCACATATGTGGGCGGCGGGGGTACGAATTGCTCCGTCCGCCCGGAGTTCAACCCTTGCTTCCATTGACCAAAGGAGAAACTGTGATTCGAAAGTTAGGCGTTTATCTGCTCACAATCATCGCGATTGTGTCGGTTTCTAACGTAGTTTGCCAGGCACAGCCCCAATCCATCCACACTCGAATTATTCTCGAGCAGCCTGGAAAGCCAGTCGGTCACCTTCCCGCGGCACAGACCATGCGCATCGTTCTGGTTCTGCCGCTCCGCCACCAGACAGAGTTGGAGAATTTCCTGGATCAGGTTTACGATCGCACCAGCCCCTTGTTCCGGCAATTCCTGACGGTGGAAGAATTCACCGAAAGATTTGGTCCCAGCAAGGAAGACTATGACGCCCTGATTGCATTTGCCCAGGCGCACAATCTCACGGTGGTTGATACCTCCCGCAACCGTATGAACCTGCAGGTAACGGGCAAGGTAGGCGACATCGAGAAGGCCCTCAACGTGACCATGGGCACCTATCAACACCCCACTGAGAACCGCACCTATTACGCTCCCGACCGGGAACCCTCCATCGACCTGCCCTTCCAGGTATGGCACGTGGCGGGCCTGGACAACTACTACCGTCCGTATCCAATGTACGTGAAGAAAGACGCCACGCACTCGGATGTTCATTCCCTGGCCACTACCGGTTCCTGCCCGTCCGCTTCCTTCTGCGGCAGCGACATGCGCGCGGCCTATTACGGTGGAACCCTTACTGGTACCGGACAGACCGTAGGTCTGCTCGAATACTACGGTACTGATTTGTCTGATCTGACCACTTATTACAAGAACGCGAAACAGACTGAGCCTTTCACTCCCACGCTTATTTCCACGGACGGCACCAGCACAAGCTGCGTCGATAAGAGTGGTTGCGACGATACCGAACAGACTTTGGACATGACGCAGGCCATGGGCATGGCTCCGGGCATGACTATGCTGTATATGTACGTCGGATCCACGGATTCGGCCATTCTTAACAGCATGGCGACCCACAGCCCGTTGAACTTCAATCTAAGCTGTTCCTGGGGCTGGACGGCGGACGCCAGCACCGACAACCCGTACTTCGAGGAGTTTGCGGCGCAGGGGCAGAATTTCTTCGCCGCTTCCGGTGACAGCAGGAAATGGACCTCCACCTACGACGCTTGGCCGGCAGACAGCGCCTATGTCGTATCGGTTGGCGGCACGGACCTGACGACGGCCAGCGCCGGCGGCGCCTGGAAGTCGGAAACGGCATGGACTGATAGCGGCGGCGGAATCTCGCCGTCGAAGCAGGCAATTCCGTCCTGGCAGACCAGCTACATCAACTTCTCCACCTGCACGAGCTGCTCCAAGACCTACCGCAATGGACCGGACGTTTCGGCCAATGCGAACTTCACCTTCTACGTTTGCGCCGACCAGACCACGTGCACCGCAAATTCTTACGGCGGCACCAGCTTTGCGGCGCCGATGTGGGCGGCCTACATGGCGCTGATCAACCAGCAGTACCAGGCCACCAGCAAGAGCACGAAAGGCCTGGGCTTCCTGAACCCGCTCATTTATCCGCTCAAGGGAAGTTCAACCGATTTCCACGACATAACCAGCGGTACCAACGGTTACAAGGCTACCAAAGGCTATGATCTGTCAACCGGCTGGGGCAGCCCGAACGGTAGTGGCCTCATCACTGCGCTCGAGTAGTTTAGGGGCTCGCTTTCGAGTCGTGAGTGCAGTCTCAACAATGAAAAGCCCGGACCTTACTGGTCCGGGCTTTTTCGTGTAGCGCCGCCGTCCGCCTGCTGTCATACCCGCGTCTCGCTGGCGCATACCGGGGGTTGTAGTCCCGGCGAGTCGCCGGGCTGACAGACAGCAAAGTGTCGCGGATACAACAGAGCACAGGGTTCAAGAATTTCAGGAATTAATTCTTGTTACCCTGCTTGCTCAATCTGGCATTGACTGCCGCTAGTCGTTGAGCGGCTCGAGTGGAACCAGGGCGGATTTGCAGTTCCGCCTGATACTCGCTGCGCGCCTCCGCTAGCCTATCCTGCCTCTCGAGCGCGTACCCAAGAAGAAAATGCTGGTCGGGCTCATTGGGTGCCAGGCGGACAGCCTGGCGCAGGGCAGTTTCAGCATCGGTCAAGTGTCCCTTGTCCAGATAGATCATCCCGAGGTAGAGATACGGGTCATGCCTCTCGGGCTGGAGTTGCTGCGCGTGCAGCAGCAAGGGCAACGCCCCGTCCTCGTCGTGGATATTGCCGCGTAGAATTCCCGCGGCCAGCAAAGTCTCATATTCGTCCGGTGCCTCGGCCAAGGCTCGCTCCCCGAGTTCGTGAGCCGCCTTGAGATCGTTGCTTTCCTTTACCAGGAGCATCGCCATATGATTCAGTACCAGCGGATTGCGGGGCGCCACCTCGATGCCGTGGCGGTAAAGCGCCATTTCGCTTGACCATTGCCGCGCTTGTTGGATCGTAACCGCTCCCAGCACTCCGGCCAGAAGCAGCACGATCACAAACTGCAGGGCTGGCACCCCACCAACGGTTCGGCCGCCCGGTTGCAGCCGCCTAATTACCAGTGCGATCAGTATCGCCAGGCCCACGGACGGCAGGTACAGATAACGATCATGAACCAGGTCATGGCGGAGAAAATGGGAGATGGCCAGCAGCGGCGGCGCCAGCGGAAGCAGCATCCAGGCTGACGCGGTCCCGGCGGCTACGCTTCGCCGTGACCAGATCCACAGGCCCGCAAGCACTGCTGCCGATGCCGCCAGCGGCCAAACCAAGTTTGCCAGTCCGGGGACGGAAACAAAGTGAAACGGATAGAACACGCTCATGGGCAGCGGCCAGAGCATTTTCCGCGCATAGAACCAGAGTGCCGCCGGCAGCGTCAGAAGAATGGTAGCCCGCGAAGCCTGATTCTCCAGGTCCGGCGCTATTCCCTTAAGTGCGTGGGCCCGCGCCGCCAGGTAAAGACCCGTTACCACGGCGTAGGGCGATGCAATCCACGCTGCCCGCCGCAATCTCTGGCTCCAACGCCATTCCTGGCTCTGCGGCCATCTGCACTCATAAAAGAAGACCAGGGCGCATAGCATCACCGCTGTTTCCTTCGACAAGAGGGAAAACGCATAGGCTGCCAGCGAAAAGCCAAACCATTTGCGCGAGCGATGGTCCTTATCCGCGCCGTCTTTGCTATTGCCGTCGTGCCAGCGGAAATAGCAGAGCATGGCTGCCAGGAAGAAAAGAGTGAACTCGGGTTCATTCGCACCCGAAACCCAGGCCACCGCCTCTATGTGCAACGGATGGACGGCAAAAATCAACGCGGCAAAGCCGGCTGCGATCCGGTCTTTAAAGATCCGCACCGCCAGCAGGTAGACCAAGAAAGTCGCCAGAGCGTGGAGAGCCACCGCGCTCGCATGGAATCCAGCCGGGTCCAGGTCAAAGAATGCGTTATTCAGTCGCAGCCAGAGCAGGAAGAGTGGCCGGTAGTAGTTGCTCGTAGCTTCCTGCCCAGGCTGGTTCCAGACGTCGTGCGTGAAATACTGCGGTACGTATTCCCAGGACTGAAGGCGAGGATTGCCGACAATCTGCTCGATGTCGTCATAGACGAATTGAAAATTCAGGACGCCGGCGAAAACCACCAGCGCTGCCAACACCGCAAGCCACGGCAGCAGGCGTGGCAGGAGCCCGGCGGCGCGAACAGACGCGGAGCGTTTGGTCTCGCGTTGGCGTACGAGCTCGCCTCTTCCTGCACCCGGTCGATTCAGCCGGCGCTGTTTTCTGCTTTGCGTAGTTCCGGGAGTGCTCGTCATTCAGCTCCGCGCATCAAATCCTGCGAGTCTTTCTGCGGTTCCTTATTTTGCCGCTGCAACCACGTTTGGTTGTGTTCCGCTCCTTATTACTTGCAGGCGATTCTGCGCCAGGCGGTAGGACGAATCCGGGATGAGGAGCGCGTTCTTGGGCTTGGTGACCTTGTCATAGTCGGCCTTTGCGAACTCGAGCTCTCCGTACTGTTCCGCAATACGCCCGAGGCCATACCAGTAGTCGGGGTTCGGCTCGTCCAAATCCTGCAGGTCCATGGCCTGGATCAGCACTTCGCGCGCTTCCTTGGTCCGGCCCGCTTCGGCGTAAGTGCAGCCCAGCGTATGCAAAATATGGGGATTATTCTGGCTCATCTCCGTTGCCTTAATTGCCGATTCTATGTCGGGGCCTCCTGCCCGCGAATAGAAAAGGGTCTGCCAGGCCAGACCGTTAAGGTCGGAAGCATCGCCTTTGCCCGCATTAATGATCTTCTGAGTCAAATCATGGCTGGCGCGGTAGTCTTCCCGGGCTATGGCATTCCGCACCAGGGCCTGCATGGCATCCACGTCGTCCGGCAAGCGCTTAAGCCGCTGCTGGGCGAGATCATTGGCCTCATCGAACCGGCCCACCGCGCGCAGGGCAAAGCATTCGGAATTGAAGACCTGCTTCGACTCCGGATATTCCTTCGCCAGTCCGGTGGATACGCTCAGCAGCTTTTCATAGTCTTCGGCATTGCCGTATCCCGCCAGCAGCGCGAGGTCAAGATTCGTCTTGTCGGAATCTGAGTTGGCCGACCGGCGTGCTTCTTCCAGGATGGGCAATCCCTGCTTTGCGGTGGGTTTGGTCTGAACGAGCATGGCAGCCGCTGCCAGCTTTATCTGACTTGCATCCGCATTCCGGCCTTTGGTCCAGAAGCGCGGAAATGGTCCTCCCGCGAGAGGATCGTCGCCGCCGGCCAGGTGCTGTTCCTCACGTACCCAATCGAGGAGAGTCCTGGCGCTGGTCAAATCGCCGGCAGCTACCCGGTCCAAAACCTCCAGGCCGATAGAGTTGGGATTGTCTGCGGTATCCAGGACCTTGTACTTCCCGTCTTCCTTGACAATAAACATGGTCACTTTTGACCCGCCGAAGGTGTGAAGCACGACGCGATAACCGGACGCGTCGTTGCCATCGCTTTTCGGCTCCAGGCTTTCCACCAGAATGTCGATCATCACATCCGGCAGGATCCCGCTGCGTGCCAGCTTGCGGCGAACCTGCTTCCCAACCTTCAGAGTATTCTCGACCTCCTCCGGGTCGGAGTACTTCATGACCGTCAGGGCATTCTTGCTGAGGAACGCGGATTCCTTCTCCTGGGTCACGTTGGCATCAATGGTCTGAAGGAAGAATCCCGTCGCGACCTCTACCGGATCATTGCCAAACCGAAGCTCTTCATGCAGCTTTGCTTTGCGCAGCGAGGCGGCCAATCCCATGGTGCGGGCGGCGGTGTCGCCGGATGCTCCAGCTTCAAGCAGGTCCGCGGCCAGTTCGTATTTTCGGAGATTCATCAAAGATTCCCCGGCGGCTTTCTCGATCTGCTTGACCTCTGCCTCACCGCCCGCGAGCTTGTTGGCTTCCGTAATTGCGGATTGGCTTCCATGGAGCGCCGCATCGCAGGCGACAATGATCGCCTGGGGCTGCGGGTTCAACAATTCGGCAAGCTTGCGAGCCTCGGCGAATTCGCCGGCGTAGAACAAGGCGACCACGAGGTTGTTCTGCATGCCGAACTTCTCCAGTTTTTCCTTGGGAAGATCGCGATATTCCGCAATCGCTTCCGTCAGCCTGGCGCCGGGACCGTAGCGCGCGCCGTCAGCATTAAATTCGAGAAGGATTGCCAGATTCGCCGTAATCTCCTTGTCGTCCGGATCCAGGCTGGCGGCGGCGCGGAACGCCTCCGCAGCGCCGATGTAGTCGCTGCCCGGTCGGAACTTGCGTCCCACCAGATCGAACTCTAGGATCTCGGCCAGCGTCTTTTCCGCGAGCGCCGAAGTGGGTTCCAGTTTCGCCGCGAGTCGGGCCTCCGCCCGGGCACCTTCGCCCATGCCCGCCTCCAGCAGCGCTTTGGCAATTTGCAAATGGTGGACGGCTTCATTCGGGCGTTGTGCAATCAGCGTGCGATAGGTCTTGAACGATTCGCGCACCTTCCCCTGGCTCAGCAGCGCCTGCGCGGTCAGTTCGAAGTTGATGGAAATAGCCGTGCCTTCACGCAATTCGGCGATGCGGTTGCGCATCTCAGTGGCTTCCGCAACGGTAAACCGGCGCTTTACGGTATCGAAACGAAGCACTGCATGAACTGTCGCGTTGCTGTCTGCGCTGAACTTCTCCGTCAGCGCCGCAGGGCCCAGAGAGAGCTTCTGGTCCTGGGGGAGAGGCTTGGGCTGAAAGCCGAGTGGCGGCGTGATGGTGTACTGCCACTCGGTAGTGAATGCCTCTGCCAGTTGATAATCCGCGGTTCGCTTCTTTCTGGCCTTCGCTTCCTCGCTAAGATTCTCTTCGGGCTCTTCGCGCCTTTGCAGCTCACCCGGCAGGCGTCCGAACAGGCCTTCCAGCCGGATCGCGGCAATGGAGGTGTCCAGATCGGTGAATCCGCGCTTGGCCTTCTGGCTCTCGAGCACCACTTCAAAAGGCTTCGAAAAGTCAGTGGGATCAGACCTGTCCAGGCGATCAAGCTTTTCGGCCAGATACTGCCCTTTTACGTACGCCGTCAGGTTCTCCCGCACGGCCTTGTTTTGCTCGTCCGCGTAGTACCGGCGGTACTCCGATTCAAAACCACCGCGCGGCTGCGATGTCTCCACCATGCGCGCGGGGCCATAGTCGGCGAGGTAAACCTGGCGCAACTCCGTCAGTACGTTTTCCTGGGATGAACTTTCAGGCGTGAGCACCAGCGCATCGCTGCCGGCACGAGTGATGAGCGCATGGCGTCCCTGGTCGGAAGCCGGTATCTGGCCCAGCCTCGCATAGTCGTCAGTGGGATCGATCCACATATCCGGCTTGCCCGGTGCATAGACGATGGCATGATCGAAGAGACCCATTCCGGGCAGATTGGCGGGGACATCCATCCGCTGGCCGGCATTGAGCAGAGCCACATAAGCGGGTATGTCTGCCGCCCGCAACATGGCTACCAGAAGAGTTGCCTTATCCTTGCAGTCGCCGTACTGATGGGCCAGAGTCTCTGCCGGCGAATGAGGCACGATTGCGGTCTCGCTGAATTCAATCCCGGTATAGCGGACCTCTTTGTCCAGATAGGCCAGCAGCGCCTGTGCTTTTTCGTTGCGTGTCCGCTTGCCCTGCGTCAGTTGGTTCACCAGCCCTTTGACATCTGCGCCTCCGACGTGGCTATCCACCGCCTTGGCGTAGTCTTCCGCAACCTGCCGCCATGAGCTTCCGGTGGAAAACATCACCTCGGGGAAAACCGCCACGTCGCTCGGAAGATTCGGTTCCGGCTTGGCCAGCGCCGCCATCGGCCCCTGGTCGAACACGATCCTGACCGTTCCTTCCGCTTCCGTGCGGCTGGGTTTCAGATCGGGAAGCAACTGTTGCGCATATCGCAACGGAAGCGACGACGGCGCCTCCAAAACCAGGCGGCTGTGCTGGACCGGCGTTGACACCACTCCGAAATACACGCGATTAACCGTGCCGGCGCTGAATAGCGGGGCCGTTTCCTTCGAAACGAATTCCTGCTCCACTACCGATCCGGGAGCAACCGCCGGCAACGGCGCGCGCACCACCTTCCGGTCGGTATACATTTCCGCATCGCGCTCTTTCGGGGATGCATCAGTAATCGTCTTCTGGTCAAGGTCGTGGGCCGTAAAGTCGGGTGTGATCACGCGGGCGCGAATCGACGGATGATCTTCGTGCCACGGCTCCCACTCCCTGGAAATCTCCGCCCATCCGTCGGCGCCTCTTTGCGTGAGGACCTTATATACAAGGTATTCGGTATGGACGCTGCGCCCCGAGGCATCGAATACGAACATTTCTTCGCTGTCCAGCACGAGGACATCCGTGCCATCGGGCGGCTTGGTTTCGGAGGCGGAGGAGTACAGGGCTTTGGCGTCAATCGAAAAATGCGATCCATCCCCTGCGGTATCGCCCTGAGCGGCGTACAGGAAAGGAATAAACGGGAACAGCGACAGGGACACAAATAGCCACACGCAGGAAAGCAGAATCAGGCGTCGGGAACTTCGCAATGACAAATCGGCCTCGCAATGGGGAATGTGATTAAAAGGTTAAATGCGGGACTGCGGCTTCGCAAGCCCTTCTTCTGCACGTCTTACGCTAGCTTGCTCTGAACGCATATCATCAAAGCTTTGGAACCTGAGCGTCAATTTCCGTTGGAGCGACTCGACAAGGCGACCGTTGCGACCATGCTGGCTGGCATGTGCACGTTTCTCAACGTCTACTGCACCCAGCCATTGCTTCCGCTCCTGCGCGAGGTTTTTCATGCCTCCGAAGTCGAAGTCAGTCTTACCGTCAGCGCCACCATCCTTGCCACTGCCCTCACCGCGCCCGTGATCGGCATGATTGCCGAGCGGCGCGGGCGCAAGAAAGTGATCGTTCCCTCTCTCTTCCTGCTGGCCATTCCCACTGCCCTGGCCGCCACTTCAACGAGCCTGCGCGCGCTCATCTTCTGGCGGTTCGCCCAGGGTCTGTTCGTGCCCGGCGTCATCGCCGTGATGCTCGCTTACATCAATGAAGAATGGGCCGGGCGCGGCGTGGGCCGGGCCATGTCTGCCTATGTGACGGGAACCGTGATCGGCGGATTCCTGGGGCGATTTATCGCCGGCATCATCGCCACTCACTGGCATTGGCGCTTCACCTTCCTGGTGCTTGCCGCCCTTGATCTGGTCGGCGCCATGATGGTGCGCGCCTGGCTGCCCCTGGCAAAGAACTTCGTGCGCGCGGAACACCTGCAGCAGGTGCTGGACCACGCGACGGAGCATTTGCGCAATCCGCGCTTGCTGGCCAACTTCGTCATGGGCGCCAGCGTGCTCTTTAGCCTGGTGGGATGCTTTACCTACGCCAACTTCTATCTCGCCGCTGCGCCGTTCCGCCTGAACGCGGCGCAGTTGGGCGGCATCTTCTTCGTCTATCTGTTCGGAGTGGTGGTAACACCACTCTCCGGCCGTTTCCTCGATCACTTCGGATTTCGCCACACCACCTTTCTCTATTGCGCCATGATGATTGCCGGGTTGCTGCTGACGCTCGTCAAATCGCTGCCGCTCGTCATCGCCGGCCTGGCCATCTTCTCTTCGGGTGTCTTCGTGTCGCAGGCCGCGGCCACGGTACAGACGGGCGCCATCGCCGGGCGCGCGCGCTCCTCGGCCGCCGGACTCTATGTGACCTTCTATTATCTGGGCGGGACTGCGGGCGCAACCCTGACCGGCTGGATCTGGCGCTGGGCCGCGTGGCCCGGCTGCGTTGCCCTGCTGGGAGCCGCTAGTCTGGTGAGCCTGTGGTTTGCTCGCGCCAGCAGCCGCCCGCTCGACCAGCTCGATTGTACGGAAATCGACCTGGTTGGAGACTGAGCGTAACTACATTTTTGTAGGGCGTTTTGTTATGATGTACTTCGATTGGAATCCAGCCAAGTCCGCGTGGATTTGGCGGCATCGCAAGATCGATTTCGCGACGGCGCTTCACATCTTCCATGATCCCCTGGTATTCCGATTTCCTCATCCCCATGGCGATGAAGTTCAATGGCGAGCCATCGGGAGGATGCAAGACAATGCGGGAAACCCGCTATTTCTGACGGTGCCGCACGAAGTGGAACAGAAGGGAGCCGATGAGTACATCTGGATTATTACGGCGTGGAAGTCAACGGCCGCCGAAATCGACCGTTACTACAAAGAGAATGGGTTGGCGCAAGAGTAGCGACTTCCCGCCACCCTCAGCGGCGGTGGAAAAGTCACTGCGAGCCATAGCCAGGCAGCAAGCGCCCTGGATTCGAGCGGCGGAAAAGAAATATGGCAAGCTGCCGGCCTCACGTGCTAACCCTTTGCTCATGCGACCACTGAAAGAACAGGTCACCGTGCGAATCGATGCCGACGTCCTGGCGTGGCTGCGTGGTCAGGGCAAGGGTTATCAGTCCCGTATTAACGATGTACTGCGTACCTGGATGGAAGCTCAGCCCGCGGCTCGGAGCTAGTCTATACTCATATTTCTTCCGTTCAGCTTCCACGCATCGAACGTTACAGTCTAACGGACAATGGTCTAAAATTCCCCGATGGAGGCTCTCGCATGAAAAAGCTTGTCGGATTCTTCATCGTCGCCCTGGTCGTCGCGCTGCCTGCGTTTGCACAGCACGGCGAGCCGCAACACTCTGCGCCGCCGCCGCACGCGGCCCCGCCGCCGGAACATGGTGTCGGTAACGGATACATTCCGCCGCACGGGCCCGCTCCCGTGCACGAACCAGTCTCGCACGCCGCGCCGCCGCCCAAGGGCGAGGAGCATCCCACTTACCGCGACCAGCCCGAGCATCCCAACGCGCCGCACGTCCACGCCGACAACGGCAAATGGGTGGGGCACGGTACCGGGCGCGGCGATCCCAACTATCATCTCGATCACCCCTGGGAGCATGGCCACTTCCCCGGCCCCTACGGCCCCGGACACGTCTGGCGCCTGGGTGGCGGCGGCCCCGGCCGGTTCTGGTTTGGTGGTTTCTTCTTCTCGGTTGCGCCGTATGACGTTGGTTTCTGCGACGGCTGGCTCTGGGATAGCGACGACATCATTCTCTACGCCGATCCCGACCATCCGGGCTGGTATCTTGCCTACAACGTCCGGCTCGGCATCTACGTGCACGTGCTCTTCCTGGGAACCTAGCGGCGTTGCGTCTGGAAAAGGGACGACAGAATGCGACTTGCTGAGCTTCTGCCGTCCCTTGGTTTGCAGCCAGTCTTCCGGCCGTACTGAAAGGCAGGCAGCGAAAGGGACCCCATGGAAGCCTCCCAGCGCCGCGCATTCGCCGTTCTTCAGATTCTGGCGGCGGGGGTTGTCCTTTGGGTGCTGGCTACGTGGAACCGCTCTCCCTGGAACGTCCAACGCTGCCTTGGGACCGTATTGACCGTGGCGGGCCTTAGCCTTGTTGGGGTCGCCCGCTATCAACTCGGCAGGTCCTTTTCAGTCACGGCCGAGGCCCATCAACTCGTCACCCATGGCCTGTATTCGAAGATCCGCAATCCCATTTATGTGTTCGGCGGTGTGATGCTCGCCGGATTGGTCTTGGTCATGCAGATGCCCGTTCTGTGGATCGCCCTCGTCGTCATGGCCATCGGCCAGACAATCCGCGCCCGCCGCGAAGCCCGCGTGCTGGAGGCGGCCTTTGGCGACGCCTACCGCGAATACCGGCGCAAGACCTGGTTTTGAGCACGGTCAATCACTATGAGGGTTTGCTTAATGATGCTGCTCGCGCGAGCGGCGCTGGCTTCCGGACCGGCTGTTGCGGCGATGCGGATATATGGCAACCGAGCAAAGCATCTGTCATCCAGAGCGGACGGGGCTGCGCAGACACTGACGCTGAGGGGCTAAATCTTAATGTCACTTAGTTTTCACCGCCGAGGATGCAATTGGAGCAGAGGGAAAACACCAAACAGAAAAACACTTGTCATCCTGAGCGAAGCGAAGGACCTGTTGTTTCTTCGCGGGGACAACCTCAAAAGCAGGTCCTTCGCTTTGCTCAGGATGACAATTTCTTCGTGGCATGCCGGCCTGCCATCAGTATTCTCCATATCGCCCTTTCACCGAATCCAGAAGTTTCTGCGAGTCGTAGCCGATGCCGTCCTTGAAGACGATCTCAACGTTTTCCACGTCGGAAATCTGCTTTGATGGATCGCCCTTGATCACCACCAGGTCGGCGTTCTTTCCCGCCGTAATCGAGCCGATTTGCTTGTCCCTGCCCAAATACACTGCTCCATTCAGCGTGGCGATTTTGATCGCCTGCACCGGTGAAAAGCCGGCCTCCACCAGCAGTTCGATTTCGCGCTGATCGCCAAAGCCCGGTACCACGTCCCCATTGCCGGTCGGGTCCGGACCCGCAATCAGCAGCCCTCCTGCCGCGACGAATGCGCGCTCCAACTCCATGTCGCGCCTAAACAGCAGGGCCTCGTCCGACTTCGGCGCCGGCCGCGACGCGGGGCGCTGTCGCA
>JBEKOS010000056.1:0-13575 GCA_049521535.1 Terriglobales bacterium
CCGTCCGGCACTTTAACATCAGTGCATAAAGACGCTTCAAAAGCTCTGCGCTTAGCGGAGCGGCGCCATTGCCAGGCATGGAAGTTCCGGTCTTCTCCATTAAGGAGGATTTTGTTTTTGTTGGCATTACCCCTTCCTCAAGACTTCCTTTATTTTATCTGATCACGACGTTTAAGAATGACCGGACGGGTAACTTTCGCGTTTCGGATGAACACTGCAGTGTGCAAAACGGTGAACGTTACGATGGTAACTACACTTGCAGTGCAAACGTCGATGATTTCCACACGGTTTCACACACAACCGTGGAAAACTCGGACGAAATTACCGCAAAGCATACGATCAGGGAACGGAGAGTGGAGCTCGTAGGGCGTGAAATACGAATTCCAGTGTGATCCCTCAAGTGGCTTTCCGTGGCATGGTTCTTCCCCGGCTTATTTTCGTACACGCCACGCATCGGCCCAGAATTCTGCCATGTTACGCTTGCGACGTGAAGTCCCGCCTCGACAGACTACTGGTGGATCGCGGTATGGTGCAGTCGCGCGAGCGAGCCCACGCCCTGATTATGGCCGGCAAGGTACTGGTGGATGAACAGAAGGTTTCGAAACCCGGCATCGCTGTTTCTCTTGACGCCGAGTTAAGGATTTTGGGAGAAGACCTTCGCTATGTTAGTCGAGGTGGCATTAAGCTCGAAGCGGCATTGCAGCACTGGCATGTTGAAGTAGGTGGCCGAACCTGCATGGACGTTGGCGCCTCGACCGGCGGGTTTACGGATTGCCTGTTGCAGCACGGCGCAGCCCGGGTAATCGCCATCGACACCGGATACGGACAGCTCGATTTTCGATTGCGCCGGGATCCGCGGGTGCGACTGCTCGAGAAGACCAATGCCCGCTTCCTCCAGCTTGCGGATGTGCCCGAGGCGATCGGCATAGTCGCCATGGATGTCGCATTCATTTCCGCGACGCTGGTGCTTCCTGCGGTCCTGGCAGCGGCATTTAAGGAATCCTCCACAGACTTGGAAGAAAGGATTGTGATCGTGCTGGTGAAACCGCAGTTCGAAGCGGGCCGTGAACACGTTGGAAAGAATGGCATTGTGCGGGATGCCCAGGTCCAGTTGAATGCTGTTGAAAAGGTCCGCACATGCCTGAGGAGCCTGGGCGCAAAACAGACCGATTTTATCGAATCACCGATCGTGGGGAAGGAAGGCAACCGGGAGTTTCTGCTTGAGGCCTGTTTTTAGCCCTATCGAGGGCGTGCCTTTCCACCTCTTCGCATAATCGCCGGCGACTGACGACTGACCACTGCTTTTCTGTAGAATGTCACCACGATGAAATCCGCCGCAATCATCTCCAAGCCTGATAAGCCGGAATTAATACGCATTCTGCCCGGACTGGTTGCCTGGCTGCAAAGCCGCCAGTACAGGGTGTACCTGGATAAAGAGTCTGCATGCTACCTGCCCGAATCCGAAGCTTCCCTTCGCGAGGAGATTGCCGGCCTCGAGCCTGCCTTCTCCGTTGTCTTGGGAGGGGATGGAACGCTGCTGTCAGCTGCACGGGCGGTAGCAACCAAGGGCATACCGCTCATGGCTGTGAACCTCGGTTCGCTGGGCTTTCTTACCGAGGTACCGCTGAGCGAGTTGTATTCCACGCTGGAGGCGGTCGATGCCGGACGGTGCCCCACAGAGACAAGAACAATGCTGGACTGTCGGCTGGTGCGCGACGGAAAGTGCATAGCCGAATTCGATGCGCTTAACGACGCGGTGGTAAACAAGAGTGCTATCGCCAGGTTGGTCAGTATCGATCTACATATCGACGGCGTCTTCGTCTCCAACTACAAGGCCGATGGAGTTATCATTGCCACGCCTACGGGTTCAACGGCCTATTCGCTGGCCGCTGGCGGCCCAGTCGTCATGCCTTCGGTACACGGCATGGTCATCACCCCGGTTTGTCCGCACTCTCTGACGCACAGGCCTGTAGTAGTTCATGACACCGTTGAGATAGAGATGATATGCCAAAGTGTCGAGCAGGACGCCTATCTGTCCGTCGATGGTCAGGTGGGACTGCCGGTGGTCGATGGCGACCGCGTTCTCTGCCGCAAGAGCGAGCACTTCGTGAAGTTCTTGCGAATGCGCAAGACTTTTTTTGAAGTGCTGCGCACCAAGCTCAAGTGGGGACAGAGATAGCCACCGCTGGCCCGTGTACATTCCGGTACAAATTTTGGTTTCTTACCCACTCGCGCCGAGTCCGCTGATAAGATAACCTGCCAAGGAGAGAAGAACAACATATGGACACGACTCTGATCCTTCTCGAGCTTCGCGAGCAGCGCAAGCGCATTGATCAGGCCATCGCCGCGTTTGAGGCATTATCGGGAAGTCCGGCCGGGCCCAGGCTGGTGTCCCGTAATACAGCGACCGGAAGAAAGCATCCGGCGCGGCACATAACTCCCGAGGGCCGGCGCCGTATGGCCGAAGCTGCACGTCAGATGTGGATTGAACGCA
The DNA here is from genome assembly GCA_049521535.1 of Terriglobales bacterium. Classification (GTDB taxonomy): domain Bacteria; phylum Acidobacteriota; class Terriglobia; order Terriglobales; family Acidobacteriaceae; genus CAZUCM01. Next base: position 2,495 of record JBEKOS010000056.1, read on the forward strand.
AGCGTTCCAAGCCTTCCGGAGACGGGCGATTCATGAGCGCTGCGGCCCGCCGGCGCATTTCGCTGGCGCAAAAGGCCCGCTGGGCTGAGCGGAAAGCGCTACTCAAAGCGGCATAGGATCTGCTGCATGGGTCGCTGATTATCACTCTATGCGAGGAAGGAGCATGTCGGTCACCGGTCATTGCTTGTGCTGTAAGGGCCGCTGACAGTGCCAACGACTGCTTTGAAGCTCGCAGTTCCAACTCGGTCCTTTTTTAACTACACATCGCTGCGTGGCTTATGTGTGGGCACCCTGGTTCTGGTGGCAATTGCCTATGGCCTGCTTGCAGGATTGCGCACGGTTACCGATTTCGACATGGGTTGGCAACTGGCGACCGGTCGGTACGTGGTTCAGCATCACCAGATTCCCAGTACGGATGTGCTTTCCTACACGACTGCGGGCAGCGAGTGGCTGTATCCGCCATCCTGCGGCGTGCTTCTCTACGCCATCTACTCCGTTTTGGGATACGCCGGCCTAAGTTGGTTTTGTGCCTTCGCCTGTATGGCGGTGGTGCTCGTCTTGCTTCTGCCGAGACCAGGAATTTTGAATGCAATTCTGATCGTCCTGGCGATTCCTGCCATTGCTTATCGCACTGGGCCGCGAGCCGATCTGTTCTCCACACTTTTTTTTGCGCTTTTCCTGGGGACCCTATGGGCTTTCCAGAAGGGAGAGCGAGTTCGGCTCTGGCTCCTGCCACTGACGATGTTCCTTTGGGTCAACCTGCATCCCGGTTTCGTCGCGGGACTCGGTGTGATTGCCGTGTATTTGGCGCTGGAGGGTTGGGACCTTCTCTTTGCGGACCGCCGGCCACTGGCTTTGAGCCGTCTGCGGAAAGCCTTGCCTTGGCTGGCTGGCTCAATACTGGTAACGCTGATCAATCCCTGGGGGCCGCGAATTTACGTTGCGGCCATGACCCTTGTTGGCTTGCGCCAAACGACCGCAACACCGGTTCAGACCGGCGCCTATGTTGGAGAACTCTCGGGGATTCCGCTCTCGTGGCGGAGTGTTGTACAGGCGGTCGATTTGCGTAATCCTGACAGCGGATATTGGTGGATGGTGCTGTTGGCGGGGATGATTGCTGTGCGGGCTCTCGCCTCTCGACGGGCAGCGGCTGAATCCAGCGCCGAGGGAGAAAAGCTAACCGCTTTCAATTGGCGCCCGGATGCGGTCCCAGCACTACTCTTGGTGGGTGCGGCGTACTTCTCGCTTCAGCACATGCGGTACCAGGCGCTATTTGCGATTACTACGGTGACGGTCGGATCATGGCTGGGCGGTTTGGCGCTGCAGCATTGTGACGACCGGCGGCTGGCAAAAGGCTGGTGTTCGAGTGCGCTTCAGACTCTGCAGCGATGGGTACGAGCAAGAGCTGTGCTCATATTGGTCACAATGGGCACGATTCTGCTCGCGGGAGCGCGCGTTGCCGATTTGCTGTCGAACCGATACTACGTGGTCTCGAGTTCGACATCCTTGTTCGGGCCAGGCGAGTCGTGGTGGTTTCCTGAGCGGGCCGCCACATTCATTAAGCGCGTGCGACTTCCCGGCAATGTCTTCGAGGATTACACCATGGGGGGATTTGCGGCCTGGCGCCTGGGACCGCATTATCCCGATTTTATTGACGGTCGGGGAATCAGCCCTGCGCTTCTGGCGGAGCAGCGCGAGCTGATGGGAACGCCTCCGGATTCCACAAGCTGGCAGGCCGCGGCGGACCGGTGGAATATCAACGTGCTGCTGTTTTCCGTCGCGAGGTTTGGCGGCTTGGGGAGTTTCGACCTCGACTCGTTTTGCCGGAGTGGCGCGTGGAGCCCGGTCTATATGGATGAAGTGTCCATCGTGTTCCTCCGCAACCGGGCCGAGAACCAGTTGTGGCTTGACAGCCTGGGCGATGAATGCAGCAAGCACGAGTTCGTGCCGCCGCCGAGTCTCTCCAGAGCCCAGGAATTCAACTTCGATGCCAATGCAGGGGCGGTGCTCTATGTCCTAGGGCGTAGCCACGAGGCGCTATCATTCTTAGAACAAGCGGAAAGCATCTTCCCATTCGATCCGGGCGTGCATTTGACGCTGGCGCAGCTGCTTCAGCAGGAAGGTCGTGTCGCAGAGGCCGAGCAAGAATACTTGGCTGCCCTCGAGCGCAAGGAGAGCGATGCGGCGTGGTATGCCCTTGGTCGGCTTTACGCCGCTGAGAAGCGCTATCCCGAGGCTGAGGTTGCGATCCGGAACTCAGCAGCCCTGGTAGTTCATCCTTACAACAATTACAAGGCGCTCGGGCAGGTTCAACTTCATCTTCTAAAGCCTCAGACTGCATTGGCTGAATTTGCGAGGGCGGAGAAAGACAGTCCGTTTGACAACCTTCCGGCCGGCTATGAATTCAACGCCCAGATTGCCGAGGGCCGCGCCGAAGCCTGGCGGCAACTGGGTCATCTGCCGGAAGCAATCGAATTCCAGCAGAGCGCATTAGAGCGGACGCCGGATAATCCGCGACGATGGGAGAAGCTTGCGGAACTCTATCAGGCAGCCGGCCAGAGCCAGCTTGCGGAGGAAGCAAGACGGCGGGCAAGTGGATTGGAGAACGGCCGGGGATCGCCGGGAGCGAGTCCTGTTCGGCAATGAGTTAAGATGCTCGGTCGGATATGGAGAGAAGGCCTGGTAGGCAAGGCTGCCAAGTCGAAAACGGTTGGCAGCCTTACTCGGCTGGCGTAACCCCTTCGTTTCTATTAACTTGGCAGTTCTGTGAGGGGCAAGGCTGCCAGGCTGCCACATTGCCAACACTAATTTTCACCACTTTTCTCCCTGGCCGCCTGTCGTCAGGCTGGAAACTGCGCTGTTCCCCGCCTTGCAAGTCGCGCATCATCTGCACACGGGAAGTACACGTCTCGGCCACTTCAGCTATTCGCCATTTATTCTCCATGCGTTATTCTGAACTAATTTAATCCTGGAAGTCAATACACGAAATAAAGTGATATAGCTATGAGATAACGCAAGGAGAGGTAGGATGCACGCCACGTTACCTGCGCACGGCTGTGGGCACGCGCACGGATACTGCGACTGACCACAACGGCAAGACTACGCAGTATGCCTACGATACAGATGACCGGCTGACTTCGGTGCTTGATGCCGCCAGCAACCTGACGCAATACACGGGGCCAGGGCCATCTTGGCCCTCATGCAGAGTCGGATTCCACGACACCGAGGACAACTTGATTACGATCACGGACGCGGACGATGGAGCCAATATACTTGTCGGCCTTTCAATCACCGTGGCCTTTCTTCCACTTGCTGTTATGCAGGCAATGGAATCGCTAAATCTCGACCTCCACCAGTGGGGTGGCGCCCTTATGAATCCGATAAACGGCTCCGCAATTGCGTGGTTGATCATAACGACAGCGTGCTATCGGAGGCTGCGCACCAAATCGGCGGCGTTGTTGTTCGCCATGTTTCCGGTCGCATTCTCAGCTTCGGCCATTCTGACACTCTTTTGGCTCTGGGCAGTGTACGGGCATTCAAAATAGTCCGGATAGACGCAGATCAAACAAGGGTTTGCGATTTCAACGTTGCTCGCGCAGAGGCGCAGAAGCGCTGAGAGGAACTTTGCCCTAGCCCTTCGGGCTCACCGGAACGAAGGTTATTCGACTGGCAGTCTTAATGCCGCCGCGAGAATAGGTTTGGCCCAGCCCGGAACCAAAGTCAGATCGCAGGTCGCGGCTATTCTGCCGTGAACAACGTGGAGTATTTTCCGCGGGCGTGGAAGCTTGCCCATCTTCGGATCGGCTTCTTCGCTGTTGTCATAAACCAATAATTCGGTCAGCTTGGGCAAGAGCCGAATCAGATTGAGGCGGCTATGGGTGTACCTTTCCCGGATTCGCTCTTCCGGGATATCGTGCCCGCCACGCATAACTCTTGACCGAACGCGCGCGATGTGGAGCTCGGGACTGTTCAGGCCCACATACCACATCCGCACCTCGATTCCTTCATCCATCGCCTTATCGAGCAGGGCGGTAATCGTGGTCCCTCCCAATGTTGTCTCGAACGCAAAGTCCAGCCGTTCGGCAATCGCACGTTCCAACAGTCGCCTGCCCTGGTTCCAGGCAGCGATGTTCGCGTCCGCGGCTGAAATCCCTGGATTGGCGGAGAGAATGCGTCGGGCAGCGTCGTCGGGATTGAAGTATGCCGCACCCTGTTGCAGAAACCTTGCACCCGCGATACTGCTCTTTCCGGCGCCGTTGGTTCCCGCCAGAACGTAGAGGCGCGGCGGCTGAACGGTGCTATCCACGGGTCTTTGCTGCTGCCACGGCTGCTGCTACCGCAGCCTGGCCTAGTTTGTCAGGCGAAGCGTGGAAGGCGGCATACATGGACTTTCGTGCCGCCTTACCTTGCATTTGCGCGAGGAGCGAATCGAAATCCGCGCTTAGGGTATTGATCCTGGCTTCAGAGGCGCTTGATAAGGCGCGAAACTCGCCCAGCGAAAGGAATACGGCCTTCGGTACATCGTGCTTGGTGATGACTACAATGCCGCCCTGGATAGCTTTCTCGAGCACCTGGCCGAAATCACTCTTCGCGTCAGTGGCCGTAAACCAGGCCAACTTAGCCGCCGGAATTCTCAGGTCCGCCAATGCGGCCGGATTCGATCGCTTGCGGTTTGGCCGGACGGCTGGGCGCGTAGTCATTCGCGTACGCCCCGTCTTTTCCGGTCCCTTTGTCTTCAGCATAAGATACATTTTAGACAGTTTAGTTAAAACAGGCAATTCAGGTGACGCGCAGCAGTCAGGAAGTAATCCATGGCCGCGCAAGCGGCGAGCTTGTTGGATGCCCGCTCAACTATGCGGATGCGGGCGACTGCAAACTATCCGTCAGACTCGCGCAGAGGCGCAGAGACGCGGAGAGGAACTTCGTCAGAACGCCGAGGACAAGGTCCACGATGAGAAGAAGAAGTTCGCCGCTCCCGCCCCGCCTGTCCCGGCCTGCCGTGGGGTGTGCCGTGGGAATTGTCGCGGATACACGCAGATCAAACCAGGCTTCTCGATTTCAAACTCGCTCGCGCGGAGGCGCAGAGGCGCGGAGAGGGCTTCAGCCAACCGTTGAAGCTGCCAAAATCCCGCGCAGCCTCCGATTTCTCCTGCCTTCTAGCAGGTACTTTCGTAACGCCGGACTACCCATCGAACAAAGCGCGCCAATACCACTACTGGTTGTGGTCCGGGCTGATTGGGTCCACAGTATGTTAGGCAAACACCAGGGTACATGTACCTACGAATCTGCCCAGAAAGACCTATAAAACCGGAAGTAATCCGGAGATATCTTGACGCCCCTGCTCGTTACCGTGCATAAAAGCAACAACGGCAAGCGTCCGGGCACCTCAGCCGGCGGCCGTTAAGGAAGGGCAGCTACGATGGCCGATTCACGAGAGGTAATGAACATTCGGGAAGCTTCCGAGTACCTGGGTGTAAGTCCCGACACACTCTACAAGTACGTGTACGAGGAACAAATTCCCGCTTTTAAGCTGGGCAACCGCTGGAAGTTCAAGAAGTCCAAACTGGACCAGTGGATGGATGAAAAGAGCAGTATTTCTGTCAGCTCCGAAGCCACGAAGCCCGGGAATGCTCGGAAGCAGCCCAAGCCGGCGAGACTGGCGCGATTAGGCGGGGAAAGTGATCAGGCAGTCATCAGTCGGTAGTACGGCCGGCGATTTCAGTTTCCAGGAGAATTCATGTTCGGCTTGGGTGGCGGCAAAACAATTGTGGGGCTCGATATCGGCTCCAGCGGGATTAAGGTCGTGGAGCTCAAGCGCTCGCGCGCAGGTATGGAACTGGCGCATCTGGGATGGGAACCGCTGGCCACGGATGTGGTCGTCGATTCCATGATTATGGATAGCCCAGTGGTTTCCAACGCCGTGAGCAAGGTGTTCACCGAAAACAACATCAAGAACCGCGCCGTGGCCACCTCGGTGAGCGGCCTTTCCGTGATTGTCAAGCGGGTCTCGGTTCCCTTTATGACCGATCAGGAACTGGCCGAACATATGCAGGTGGAGGCGGCGCAGAGCATTCCTTTTGAAATCAGCGATGTCAATATCGATTATCAGGTGCTTTCCGAGGAACCGGGCTTGCCGCAGATGGATGTGCTGCTGGTAGCAGTCAAAAAGGACAAGATCCTGAACTACACCAACGTGCTCTCGATGGCGGGAAGGACCGCCGCGATTGTGGACATTGATGTCTTTGCTCTGCAGAACTGCTACGAATTCAATTACCAGCCAGCGCCCGGGTCCACGGTTGCGCTGCTCAATCTCGGTGCCAGCGTTATGAACATCAACATTCTGAAGGGCAGCACGCCATTGTTTACGCGCGACGTAAGCGTGGGCGGGCATCAGTACACGGATTCGCTGCAGAAGGAACTTGATTTGAGCTACGAGGATGCCGAAGCATTCAAACTGGGCCAGAAGCCGGGTACCGTAAGCGAAGACGCCAAGGCGCCCGTCCTGCAGCAGGTAACTGAGCTGATTGTGCTGGAGATCCAGAAGACTTTCGATTTCTTCCGTGCCAACTGTGCTGGTGAGCACATTGAGAAGATTTATCTTGCCGGAGGATCGGCGAAGGTGACGGGACTCATGGAAGCGCTGCGACGCGAATTTTCGTTGCCGGTCGAGTTCCTGAATCCTTTTCAGCGAATCGAGTATCCCGAGGGCACGCCAACCGCCGAATTGATTGAGCGGAACCCCGGGCAGATGGCGGTTGCCGTGGGCCTGGCCCTTAGGAGCTTTGCCGACTTATGATTCGGATCAATCTATCACCCAGCGGGCAGAAAGCGAAAAAAGGCAAGCGGGGCGCGGCGTCCGCCTCGTCCGCGATGGACTCCGGGGAAGGCGGTTCGGGAATCCTGCTTTTTGTCGTGATTGTTCTTGCCATCGTGGTTGCGGCAAACGGTTACTGGTACTGGCGGACCAAGAATGAAACCGTCCGCATTCAGGCGGAGACCGCGAAATCCAATGTGGAATATGCGCGCCTTACGCAAGTTAAGCAGCGCTACCAGGAGCTGGAAAAAGAGAAGGAGAGCTACAAGAAGCGCGTGGATGTGATCGATGATTTGCGGGCCAAGCAAGCCGGCCCGGTGGCGTTGATGAAGATGATCGGTGACACGGTCAATCGCACCAACGAGGTTTGGCTCAACACTCTGGACGACGATGGCGCGAGCATAAACATCAAGGGCGTTGCGTTGAGCATTCACGGAGTCGCAGACCTGATGCGCAATCTGGAAAACACCGGCGTCTTCAAATCAGTAGAAATTAAGTCCTCGTATCAGGACGAAAGCGTCCATGACATGCAGGCTTTTTCGTTCGAGTTGAATTGCCTTAAACAGACACCACAGGGCCAGGACGCGCAAAGGGGCCCCGCGAAAAAGTCGTAAGAAGGAGAAGTGGCTGGCAGCGAACCACTTGCGACTGGCTACTAGCGACAAGCATCTATGGCCAAGTTTAGTGAAATGTCGAGACCGGTGCAGGTCATTGGGCTCGTTCTGGCGGGGGCGCTGGTGACCGGCATCCTGTATTTTGCGGTATACCGCCGCATGGACGAGCAAAACCGGCTCGATAATCAGAAATTGCAAGCGCAAAAGGTAGAGATCGGCGATCTCCGGAAATACGAGAACAACATGCCCGAATTAAACCGTCAGATTGCTAACCTGAAGGCGCAACTGGAGATTCAGAAGCACATCGTGCCGGACGAGTCGGAGGCCGACCGCTTCATGCACTTGATGCAGGACACCGCACAGAGTTCCGGAATTGAGATCCGCCGGTGGACGGCAAAGCCTGTGGCCAGCAAGGAATATTACACCGAGGTTCCGTTCGATCTTGAACTGGACGGCCCGTACTACTCGGTATTGAATTTCTTCGACAAAGTGGCGGGACTGGAGAGGATTATCAATGTCTCTAACCTGCAGCTCGGCGCAATTAAAGGAGAAGGCCACATCGGCCACAGCTATCAATACGCGCCTCAGGAAAGCGTAGTGGCCTTGTGTACGGCGACCACTTTTTACTCGCATGACGCAACGGCGTCTGCGCCCGCAAAATCTCCGAAGTGAGGAACGCAATGATGCAGCCGGTAAATGGCGGATCGCAAGTCGCAGTACGCAACACTCGCCCAGTATCCAGATTAGGGGTGGTGAAGTGGTGCTGGTGGCTTGCTGCTTGCTGCCTTCCGCTGCTGGCCCTCAAAGGCCACGCCCAACTCGTTCCGCAGGAGGCCTATACCGCCAAGAAGGCGGCCCAGCAGGCGGTGCGTGCAACGAATGGCAGGGTTGCAGAGAGTGATGCCGCCGCGGCTCAGGCGGCGTCCGGAGAGCAGGCGCAGAACGCGGGCAACGCGCAGGTGTCTGGTTCCCTTGTGCCCGGCAAGAGTGGGGACACGCATGGAAAGCGGGATCCCTTTGCCAGCATTGTTCGCTCGCAAAGCGATGGGGGCCCTGGGTGCTCGACCGGCAAGAAGTGCCTTGAGGTCGAACAAATCGTTCTCAAGGGTGTGGTCAAGTCGCCAGACGGCATGGTGGCAATGGTCGAGAACCAACACCGGCGATCGTATTTCCTTCGTGAAAGCGATCCCATATTTAATGCACAAGTAATCCGCATTACTAAGGATTCGATTGTCTTTCGCGAAAACGTATTGGATAAGGTCGGCCATGTGAAAGTGCGGGAAGTGGTCAAACGATTGGGCGTCGCCGGACCGGCAGCCTAAGGCCTGGACAAACGGTCGCAAGTGAATGGCGATGGGTTTTGGGAGAAATTGAAATGAGGCTGAAGCAACAACTGATAGTTCTTGTGCTCCTGGTATGCGCTGGCAAGGCAGGGCATGCGTCCGCGTCGAAGTTGACCGAGGTGAATGTAGCCAGCCAGGGTAATACCACCTCTGTCACCCTGCGCCTGGATGGTGCTTTTACGCATAACGAATACCGGCCCACCGAAAGCCTGCTTCTGGTCGACCTGGTGGGTGTCTCCGCCGACGAGCTTCGAGAGCACAGCCGCGAGCTGAAAATGCCGGGTGTCAGGTCCTACCATGTGACTGGCTACTCCGGTACGAGCGGAGCCCCGATTGCGCGGTTGGAGCTGACTCTGGATGCCCACCCTGACGTCCAGGTTAAGGCAGGCCCGGAAGGGCTGCTGATTTCCGTGATATCTAAGGAACGGCTTTCTCAAGCTCCATCAATTGTCGCCAGTACCAAACCAGCGACGGAAGGTCCTGGTTTGGCCCCGAGGGCAGGTTCACCCCAGCTCAAGCAGGTGGCGGTGCGGTCTGGCGCTGCACCCGTCATGGTGCGCAACGTCTCTGTGGATCGCGGTACGGACAAGGTTGATATAAATATCTTCCTCAGCGGTCCAATTTCTCCTAACGTTTTCAAAATAACCGATCCTGACCGAATTGTGATGGACTTGCCCAATTCGGAACCGGGCAAAGTAGCGCGCGCCTTCCCGGTGCAAGCCTTCGGGGTCAAGGACGTGCGAGTAGGACGGCTCCAGGACAATCCTCCTATCACGCGCGTCGTGCTTGACCTGTCGGCCGCGTGCGAATTCGATCTGGTACGAGGCGACAACAAATTGGCCCTGCGCGTTCACCCGTCGGGCGAGGCGGCGCTTTCGAAGTCGCCAACTCCGCCGGTACGTACACCCTCGGAGCAACTGAGCGTTGCCGGCGCGATATCAACTCCAGATGCGGGCTTAAACAGTGCAGTGGCTGCACCTTCATCCGCAAGCGATATCAGGCTGGAGCCGCCATCAAGCGAGCCGGCGATTTCGAAACCCCCCGTTACACCAGTAAATCAACCCGCAGAACAACCAATTCCTTCTGCGGCCACCACGAACTCGGATGCGAACCGTCCAATCGCTATGCCTGTACCAGCGTCGGCCAGCGAAGTCAAGCCGGAAGCGCCGCAGGCGGCAGCAGTTGTTGCGGTTTCAATGCCATCGCGACTGCCCGACGGAAATGTTGGCTCGAACACTTCGTCCGCATCTGCGAAACCGGAATCGCCGCCCGCGCCCAGCGATTTTGTGGTGGTTGCTCCGAGTGTTCAACAGCATATCTCCGACAAAAACCCGGACCAGCAGCCGGTCCAGATGGCTGCGGCTAATCCCGCTTCGGCGGCCGCTCCGGGCACCATACCTGCTCCACCGGTCCCGCAAAGCCCCGCTGCATTGCAAAATCAGAGCGCGCCGGTGAGTGCCACTGATGCTAACGCCGATTCCGTAAAGCAAAGAGGAGTTAATTTCGCGCTAGACCAGCAACAGCAGCAGGGGGCGCCTCAGCCGGACTTTCGCCCGAGGTACACCGGCGAGCCTATTTCGGTCAATTTGAAGGATGTTGACCTAAAGGACTTTTTCCGCCTGATCCACGAGATCAGCGGCTTGAATGTGGTTCTCGACCCGAACGTAAGTGGTTCGCTCACGCTCGTGCTTGACGATGTGCCGTGGGACCAGGCGCTTGATATCGTGCTCAAGAACAATGGTCTCGACAAGCAGCTTGATGGCACGGTTCTGCGCGTCGCCACGCGGGAGACGCTGCGCCAGGAGGCGGAAGCCCGCCGCCACCAGATAGAGGCCCAGAACCTGGCTGTGGACAAAGTGACGGCCACGCGCTTCCTGAGTTACGCCCACGCAAAAGATGTGATGCCGACCGTCAAAAAGCTGCTTTCGGTTAGAGGGGACGTGATCGCGGATGATCGCACTAACGCATTGGTGATTTCGGATATTCCCAGCATAATCGCGGGCATCGACAATCTGCTCATAAAGCTCGATCGCAAGACCTTGCAGGTCGAGATTGAAGCGCGGGTGGTTTCGGCCACGCGGAGCTTTGCGCGTGATATCGGTACTCAGCTTGGATTTGGGTTCGGCAATGCCTCGACCAGTTTAGGCGGTGCCTCCGCTGTGGGGCAAAGCCCTAACCAGGTGGGATATATCAATCCGCCTGGATACCAGACCAATCCGGGAATCACACCATCAACTTCAGGTACACCGACGACCACTTTTGCCTCGATTCCCCTATTTAGCAATTTGGCGGCTACGGCTCCGACCAGTG
>JBEKOS010000057.1:0-13561 GCA_049521535.1 Terriglobales bacterium
AATGCTTTATGGACATTACGGAAGAAGCGGCTCGGCGTCTTGGGTCTGGCTTTCAAAGGCGGTACCGACGATGTGCGAGAATCTCCGGCGGTAGCGATAGTCGAGTCGCTAGTGGCCGAAGGCTGCGAGGTACAGGCCTATGACCCGGCGGCGTCAGGCCACGCACGCGAGGTTTTGGGGGACAAAAACGTGCGGTATGTCGCCTCCGCGTATGAAGCAGCAGAAAACGCCGACGCGTTGCTGGTGCTTACTGAATGGAATGAGTTCCGGCACCTCGATTATGGCCGCATTCGCCAGTTGCTACGGTATCCGATTTTGATCGATGGACGAAATCTTTTGGATCCGCAACAAATGCGTGGGCACGGCTTCACATACCTGAGTATGGGACGCCCCGACGTCGCCTCTGGCGAACAGCAGGTACGCGTAGCCAGCGGCAAGTAACCGGGTAGAGTTCAGCGGAGAGACGAATGCGTATCCTGGTCACCGGCGGGGCCGGCTTTGTCGGTTCACATCTTTGCGATGCCCTTGTCGCAGCCGGCCACTCGGTTATCGCGGTCGACAACTTGCTGACCGGTCGCGAACAAAACCTCAAACAACTCAGGAACGAACCCCGCTTTGAACTGCGAGTTCACGATATTTGCAATCCCTTTGACTTGGGTGCAGTGGATTACATCTTCAACTTTGCCTCTCCCGCCAGCCCGGTCGACTACCTTCACTACGCCGTGGAAACTTTGCGTGTGGGCTCCGCCGGCGTGCTAAACGTACTGGAGGTTGTGAAGAAGTATGGAGCAAAGCTGCTGCACGCCTCAACTTCCGAGTGTTATGGAGATCCCTTACAGCACCCGCAAACGGAGACTTATTGGGGAAGTGTAAACCCAATCGGGCCCCGTTCCGTCTATGACGAAGCCAAGCGATTTGCCGAGGCTGCAATTATGGCATATCACCGTTATTTTCGGACGGACACTCGCATTGTACGCATTTTCAATACATACGGACCGCGACTACAGTTGAATGATGGCCGGGTCATCTCCAATTTTATGAAGCAGGCGCTGCTGGGCGTCGACCTTACCGTTTATGGAGACGGGTCGCAAACGCGCAGCTTTTGTTATGTATCCGATGAAATTGAAGGTATCCTTCGGCTCTCCCTCTCCGAAGAGCACTTGCCGGTCAACATAGGGAATCCCCGGGAATTTACGATTCTGGAATGCGCTCGGGAAGTCCTCAAGGTCACCGGATCAAGCAGCAGGATCGTTTATGAACGTCTGCCCCAGGATGACCCGAAGCAGCGTTGTCCGGACATCAGCAAAGCCAAAGCGTTGCTCGATTGGGAACCGAAAATCAATTTGTCGTCGGGCCTGAAGCTTTGCCTGCCGTATTTCCAAGAGTGCTTGGGAGCGGTGTCGAAGGCGAACTAGCGGTCCGGCCTCGTAAGTTCGCACTCGCGCTTCCTTCAATTCTCACCACTCGCCTTCCCAGCGAGCTACCACGCACGTGGCCAGGCAATTTCCGATCACATTCACCGAGGTTCGGGCCATATCCATGAGCTGATCTATGCCCAGCAGGATAAAGACCGGCTCGGTAGGGAGATTAAATGCAGAGACAGTGCCCAGCAGAATCACGATGGCTGCACGTGAAACACCGGCCACTCCCTTACTGGTCAGCATGAGAGTCAGGACCAGCAGAAGCTGCTGACCCAATGAAAGATGAATGCCCGCAGACTGGGAAACAAAGATGGCCGCCAGCGAAAGATAAAGCGCCGATCCATCGAGATTGAAGCTGTAACCGGTAGGAATCACGAATGCCACGATCTTGCGCGGAACGCCCAGCGATTCCATAGACTCCATAGCGCGGGGCAGCGCAGCTTCCGAACTGCTGGTTCCGAAAGCGATGGAAACGGGCTCTGCAATTGCTCTTACAAATCTTCGCAAGGGAATTCGTGCTGCTATCGCAATCGGCAATAGCACCATAAGCAGAAATGCAACCAGGGCAGCATAGAGGGTAGCGAGCAAGCGTGCCAGATTGCCCAGTACGCCCAGACCGGTGTGTCCGACGGTGTAGGCCATGGCTGCCCCAACGCCAATCGGCGCATAAAGCATCACCAGGTTGGTGAACTTGAACATCGTTTCGGCCAGGCCTTCTGTGAATGCAAGCAGCGGCCGACGGCGTTCCTCTTTCACCATCGCCAAGGCAATGCCGAAGAGAATACTGAAGACAACGACCTGAAGAATCTGATTTTCCGCCACCGACCTGGCGATGTTTTCGGGAAACACGTGCAGAATGACATCCGCCGCGGTCTGATGCGTTGCGGCAAGAGATTCTGCATTTGGCGCCGCAGTGAGTTTGACCCCTATGCCGGCCTTGCTCAAATTGATTGCTGCGAGTCCTATGAAGAGAGCGAGCGTGGTGACAATTTCGAAGTACACCAGGGCCTTTATCCCCATACGCCCGAGCTTCTTCAGGTCCGAATGCGCCGCAATTCCGCTCACCAACGTGGCAAAAAGCAGCGGAGCGATAATAGCGCGAATCAAGCGCAGAAAGATCTGGCTGAAGACCAGCAACTGTGAGGCGAAGGCAGGCCAGTCATGGCCGACTTCCGCGCCCGCCACCATTGCAAACAGAATCCAAGTGGTAAGTGATTGGCGGGCTAAAGCGTAGGCGGCCAAAATAAGAATGATCAGCCAGCGAGTAATCAGGAGAATGGGCATACTATCGCAGAAGCTCCTCCAGCATTGCGCCCCGATCGGTCTTTTCATTCCGATACTTGACGATTACCGGGCAGTAGAGGGAAAGCCCCCATCCAGGGTTTCCCCTGTCGATGGTACGCGCGCCCGGGACGACCACCGCATCTTCAGGAACTACCAGCGGATGCTCCGAGGAGGCTCGGTAAATTTTTCCGCGGACTGTATCGTAGAGAGGCGTTGAGCGCGTCAGCACGGTTCCCGCACCAATAACCGCGCGCGCCTGCACCTGCGTGCCTTCATAGATGCCGCAGTTACCGCCGACCAGTACGTCGTCTTCCAGAATCACCGGCGTTGCATTCACCGGCTCCAGCACGCCACCTATCTGTGCCGCCGCACTCAAATGAACCCGCTTGCCGATCTGGGCACACGAACCCACCAGGGCGTGCGAGTCAATCATTGTGCCTTCGTCCACGTACGCGCCCGTATTGATAAACATCGGCGGCATACAAACAACGCCGGCTGCTACAAAGGCTCCAACGCGTACAGATGAGCCTCCCGGAACCAGGCGGATGCCTTCAGCGGTCGTGAAATGGCGGGCGGGGAAAGTGCTTTTGTCGACAAAGCCCCCCGGCAGTTCCACGATTTCGCCCAGGCGGAAACCAAGAAGGATGCCTTGTTTTACCCAGATGTTGGCACGCCAGATTCCAGCCGCTTTATCGGCCGCGCGGATTTTGCCGGCCGTTAGCGCAGCAATGAACTCGTCGAATACCCAGCGTGCCTCGGGTTGCTTCTTAGCCTCCGCTCCTTGCGCGAAGAGTTGCTCGATAGCAGTCTGCAAATTGACCATTTGACGAAGTATAGAGAAAGAGCAGGCATCGGAAGCCCGCTTCAGGAGTGCCGCAATAGACCCAGATCGCTGACGACCTTTTCAAGTTTGGCCCGCGTTTCCTTCCTCATCGGACAAAGCGGCAGCCGGTAGACTTCCTCAATTCGTCCCATCATGGCCAGAGCTGCTTTCACGGGCATGGGATTCGATTCGATGAAGTTTGCCTGCATTAGCGGCAGGAAACGTCGATGCAGACGGCGTGCTGTGGTCCAGTCATTATCAAGTGCAGCGCGCGTCATTTCTGCCATCTCATGCGGGATCTCGTTGGATACCACTGAAATAATCCCGGCGCCTCCCAGTGCGATCAGGGGCAGGGTAACGGCGTCATCACCGGAGAAGACCGAAAAAGCCTCTGGCACAAAATTGAAAACCTCGGCCATCTGGCTGATATTGCCGCTCGCTTCCTTGACCGCGATTATGTTGGATATCGCCGCCAGCCGGCCTAGCGTTGCCGGTTCGATGTTTGCGCCTGTGCGGCCCGGTACGTTGTAGAGGATCACCGGCTTGTCCACTGCTTCAGCGATGGCCTTAAAGTGCAGGAATTGTCCTTCCTGCGTGGGCTTGTTGTAATAAGGGGATGCCGTCAAGATTGCCGTAACGCCTGGTCGCGAGGCCACCGTACGCGCTTTTTCGACGGCCTCGCGCGTCGAGTTGGAGGTGGCGCCGGCAACAATCGGTACCCGCCCCGCCACGACTTCTACGGTGATGTCAATGACGCGCAACCATTCGTCGCGACTGAGGGTGGGAGTCTCGCCGGTGGTTCCGCAAGGCACGAGAAAGTTGATTCCGGACTCTACCTGCCATGCGACCAGGGAGCGCAGGGCTGGTTCATCCAGCTCACCATCGCGCCGAAAGGGAGTGACCAACGCTGTGCCGCATCCCAGTATTTGCATGCTATCGTCCCCCTTGAATAATCGATCCAGCCCGGTGCCGCAGCCAATCATTATAGGTTGGATTCGCAGTGCAGAAATTGCCGCTATCCCCGGCTACTAGACTTCCCCAAACACGTCCTTGAAGTCGTAGAACCCTCGATTTCCTCTCAGCCATTCCGCGCCCCGGATCGCTCCTTCTGCGAACGCAACCCTGGACTTGGCGGAATGCGACAGAGTAATGGTCTCCGTCGGTGAGTCGAGTTGCACTTCGTGAATACCAACCACTTCTCCTTCCCGCACTGATTCGATGGAAACGGAGGCGCCGCTGGCTGCTGCGATTTCCGCTTGAAGTTTCGACGCTGTGCCGGAAGGCGCGTCCTTCTTGTGGATATGGTGGGTCTCGCGGATGCGGCCTGTGAATCCGAGCTTCAGGGCTGGCGCAGCGGCGCGCGCGATTTCGAAAAACAAATTCACGCCTATGGAAAAATTGGCCCCGTACAAAAATCCAATGCCGCTGGTCTGCACTTGCGCCCGTACTTCGGCCAGCTTGTCATACCATCCGGTCGTTCCGACGAGTATATTTGTGCCGGCACGCGTGCAAGCTGCAATATTCTCCAATACTGCGTCCGGCCAGGTGAAATCAGCGACTACATCGATCTCGCGCAAGCGTTCGGGAGTGAGCATCCGCGCGTGCGGGTTGTCGAACTCATCGTGGGTTTCAACCCAGTGGCCGCGTTCACGCGCCAATTCCATGACCAGCGAGCCCATCTTGCCTTTGCCAAGCACTAACAGATTCACGTCGTTGTTCCCCATTTAACCGCTGATTTAGACGGATTGACACTGATTTGAGGAAATTCCGCGAAAAATCCGTTTGAAGCCGCGTAACCCAAGGCTAATCCCTCATTCAAATACTGCCGGATCCACTTCCGAAAAGAAAGCTGCATGCAGGCGCCGCACCACCTCAAGCACATCATCCTCCTCGATCACGAAGGTGATGTTGATCTCCGAGGCTCCCTGCGAAATCATCCGCAGGTTGATGTCGGAGATTGTGCCGAACACCCTCGCGGCAATCCCGGGAGTGCGCCGGAGGTTCTCTCCTACCAGGCAGACGATGGCCTTGCGGCCTTCGTACTTCACATCGGCAATCTCGCGCAGCCCCGCTGCTATGGCGGGAATGGCTTCATTGGAATCCACAGTCAGGGAAACGCTTACCTCCGAGGTGGACACTACATCCACCGGGCAACGATGCTGGTCGAAGACGGCAAATATCGATTTCAGAAAGCCGTGGGCCATCAGCATTCGCGCGGCGATCACGTCCACGATGGTGATGCGCTTCTTGACGGCGATTGCCTTAAAGGTGTTCGTAGAGCGAACTCCACGCGCGGTAATCCGCGTCCCCTCATTTTGCGGATTGCGTGAATTCAGCACCATCACCGGGATATTCTTTTGGATGGCGGGCAGCAAGCTGGCGGGATGCAGGACCTTTGCTCCGAAGTACGCAAGCTCTGCAGCTTCCTCGAAACTGATTTCCTTAATGCGGCGGGCATTGGGGCACAGGTTTGGATCGGTGGTCTTCATGCCGTCCACGTCGGTCCAAATTTCGATACGTTCCGCCTCCAACCCCGCACCAACGAGAGCTGCCGTAAGGTCCGAGCCGCCGCGGCCGACTGTGGTGGGCACCCTGTCGAGCGTCGCGCCGATAAATCCTCCCATGACCGGGATAAGTTCACGGCTAAGCAGAGGCCTGACCTGGGCCTTCAGGCGGTCATTGATGGCGTCCACTTGCGGAACGGCCCGCGTATGGGTGGAGTCGGTAACAATAATGTCGCGCGCATCGGCGAGCGTCGCGGGCAGCCCACGGGCCATGAAAGCGGAGGTAACCAGCCGGGCGGACAGGCGCTCGCCAAAACTGAGGAGGTAATCGGTGGTCCGGGGAGTCAGTTCACCCACAGCGGAAATGCCGCGCAATAACTCGTCCAGTGCGTCAAACATCGCTTCCAGTTCGAAGTGGACCTCTCCGAACGTGATGGTGCCCAACAGTTCACCAGCCGCAGTGTAGTGCCGCTCTCGGGCAGTGCGGGATAGCTTCAGCGCGGTATCGCGGTCATCGGCGCCCGCCGCGCGACCCATGGCAAGCAACTGGTCAGTGATGCCGGCCAAGGCGCTCACGACGACCACCGGCCGCTGCGCGTGCCGTTCCCGGACGATGCAAGCCGCGCGATCAATAGCAGCGGCGTTCTCCACTGAAGTGCCGCCGAATTTCATCACTATCATGGAAAAAACCAGTAGTTAGTCGCTTGTAGTCAGTAGCTAGTAGCTGGAAGGCTGCTTTGTGCAAAGGTTCGAGCTATCTCGCGAAACGTTGGGTTTTCCTAGCTACTAGCTGCTAATTGCTCGGCACTCTTCCTTGCTTTTTCATCAATTCGGCGTTCAGCAGGGCCGCGCCGGCGGCTCCGCGTATGGTGTTGTGCGAAAGCACCGTGAACTTCCAGTCAAGTACGCCGCAGGGACGTAACCGTCCCACGCTGACCGACATGCCGCCACCCCGTTCCACATCGAGGCGCGGCTGTGGGCGGTCGCAGGCGGAATCATAAATGATTGGCTGCACGGGGGCGCTCGGCAGCTTCAACTGCTGGGGAAGCGGGTGAAAATCCCCCCAGGCGGCAAGTATATCCTCCGACGTGGCGGGTCGCGCCAGTTTTACGGAGCAGGACTCCATGTGCCCGTCTTCCACCGGTACGCGATTACATTGCGTGCTCATGGCGAACGCCGCTGGAACAATGTGCGTGCCGTCGAAAAAACCGAGGAGTTTGCGAGTCTCCGCTTCCATCTTCTCTTCCTCCTTGGCGACATAAGGAATTACGTTGCCGAGAATATCGAGCGCAGCCACCCCGGGATACCCTGCACCGCTTATGGCCTGCATGGTAACGGCCATCACCTTCTCCAATCCGAACCGTTGATGGAGCGGCGCCAGCGCCATCACCAGCCCTATGGCCGAGCAATTGGGATTCGTTACGACCATGCCGCCATGCTTGCGCCAGATCTGCCGTTCGATCATTTGCAGATGATCAGGGTTTACCTCCGGGACTACCAGCGGTACGTCGTCATTCATCCGCAGGGCGCTTGAATTCGATACCACGACGCACCCGGCTTCGGCGTAGCGCGGCTCCAGGTCGGCGGCAATTGTGGCATCCAGCGCGGCAAATATGACCTTTGGGGCACCAGAGATTATGGTGGCGTCGGCCATCTTGAGGTTAGAAACTGCCGCGGGGATCGGCGTTCTCATGCGCCAGCGCGCGGCTTCGGCATAGGTTCTGCCTTCCGAACGCTCGGATGCCGCCACCCACGTAACTTCGAACCACGGATGCGCCTCAAGCAATTGAACAAAGCGCTGTCCCACCGTTCCGGTAGCGCCCAGGACACCGACGGCAATTTTCGAGTTTGGCATAGCTGCGCTAACATTCTAATCGTTGCATTGTCGTCGAAGTGGTGCTGAGAACCCGGCCGGGTTTGGCGCGCTGGTACCACCTCATAAAGGAGCCGACCGGGCCGAAATTTCATGTCCAGATCCTGGTCTGTTTGGGTGCTTGCCGCATTTTCTCTCTTGGCGCTGCCTGCCCTTGCCAAGCGGGATCACCTGACCGTTGACGAGGTGCTCGACAAGAATATTCAAGCCGTTGGTGCGCCCGAAAGGATTGCCGCGATACAGACGCTTGTCGCCAGGGGCAGCGAGGAGGTTAGTACGACCAGCGGCCTGAAAGACACTCGCGCCGTAGAGACTTATTACAAGGCTCCCAATCGCCGCGCGGTCCGAATTCAGAGCAAAGAAAGAGGGCTGGAGCGGTATTTCGGTTGCGATGGAACCGAGGTGTGGAGATACTCGCGCCGATTCCACACGGTTCGCGACTGGCCAATTAATCCCGTCTACCAGCATGAATGCGTCGCACTCGACCTGTTTCCCATTCCATTGCGCGCACTGAAGGCGGAGTTGAAGGTCTTGTACGACGAAAAGGTTCGTGGCCGCCGAGTCTTCGTCATACTCGCGAAGATACCGCGTGATCCCTGGCGCCTGACATACTATGTCGATCTCGAAAAAGATTCATTTGTGAGCGCCGGCCAAGGTGGCGACAAAGTGGAACTGGCTTATTTTGTCGATGCCGAGACATTTTTGCTGTTGCGGATCGAATCAGGCAATACGATTCCGCGGGGACGATGGGACTTCGACGACTACCGCGATGTGCACGGAGTAAAGATTCCGTTCCGCGAAGTCTACGAAACGTCTGAGTCACGCACCGTAACCACCATCCAAGACTTGCAAGTCAACGTTCCGATCGAAGACAACCTACTGAGAAAGCCGACGGTGGCCCCGAAAGGGAAGTGAGACTTCTGCCTTCTGCTTATTTTTCCGCTGCAATCACGTCAGCGGTATGGGCAATCGGGATGTGATCGACAATCTCGATTCCATAGCCTTCCAGGGCGGCGACGCGGCGCGGATGGTTAGTCAATAAGCGAATGCGACGCAGGTTCAGATCAAGAAGAATCTGGGCGCCCAAGCCGACGTCGCGCTGGACCTTGCGCTGATATTCGACGCGGGACGAATCCTTCAGTTCGCGATGGAAGGCCAGAGTCTCCCGGTTCTCGATTTTTTCCCCCGCGAAACCCGGCGAGCCGTAGTGCAAATAGACGATCGCGCCCGTCCCCTCTGACACAATCCTCTGCATCGAAGCGCGGATATTTTCGCCGCATTCGCACCATTTCGCCTCGAAGACATCTCCGGCCAGGCAATGGGTATGCATGCGCACAAGTACTGGCGCCTTCGCGTGCTCAATATCTCCATGCACCAGCGCCACGTGGGTCTCGCTGTCGAGCGCTGAGCGGTATGCGATCATGCGAAATTCCCCCGCCTTGGCGGGTAAGAGCGCCTCGCCAATACGCTCGATGTAGCGCTCGTGCTGCATGCGGTAACGGATCAGTTCCGCTACCGTAAGCATCTTGAGTTGGTGGTGGCGGCAGAATTCCGTCAAGTCGGGTACGCGCGACATGCTGCCGTCGTCATTCATGATCTCGCAAATGACGCCGGCGGGGACCATGCCGGCCATACGAGCCAGATCCACCGAAGCCTCGGTCTGTCCAGCGCGCACCAGAACGCCACCCTTGCGTGCCCGCAAAGGAAATACGTGCCCCGGACGCGCCAGATCGCCGGGCCGAGTGGCTGGATCGATGGCGGCGAGGATGGTCTGGGCGCGGTCGTAGGCCGAAATTCCAGTGGTGACACCGCGCCCCATGGCATCAATGGATTCCGTGAAAGCAGTGCCAAACTGCGAGGTATTCTCAGCCGTCATCGGATGCAGCCGGAGGTAATCGAGCCGCTCCGGAATCATCGCAAGGCATACCAGGCCGCGGCCGTATTTTGCCATGAAATTAATGGCATCCGGCGTGACTTTCTCTGCGGCCAGCGTCAGGTCGCCTTCGTTCTCACGATCTTCATCGTCTACCACGACAACCATCCGGCCAGCCCGGATCTCGGCAAGAGCGGTTTCAACGTCACAAAAGGGCATATGCATCTCGCAAGTTAACTAGGTTTATCCTATCGTAAAAAGCTTCAAGGCTCCCGTGTGCGGGTGCTTTAGAAGTAG
The DNA here is from genome assembly GCA_049521535.1 of Terriglobales bacterium. Lineage (GTDB taxonomy): Bacteria > Acidobacteriota > Terriglobia > Terriglobales > Acidobacteriaceae > CAZUCM01. The sequence continues at coordinate 10,076 of JBEKOS010000057.1, forward strand.
AGGACTTCGGAATAGAATCCTTGATTGGCCATGGAATTCCGGCGCTTGGCCCCCAGTCCTGGATCCTGAAGGTCAAAAGTCGATCAGAGACATCAAATAACCTTTCAGCATGTGGATTGTTGCACTCGCGCTTCGCCGCCCGTACACGTTCGTTGTGATGGCGCTGGTGATCATAATCCTGACGCCCCTGGTGATTTTGCGAACGCCGACCGACATCTTTCCAGATATCAACATCCCAGTGATCAGCGTAATTTGGTTTTATAACGGCCTGTCGCCCAGCGAGATGGCCAATCGCATTGTCATCAACTCCGAACGCGGCATCAATATTACCGTTAACGATATCGAGCATATCGAGTCACAATCGCTAAGTGGTATCGGTGTTATCAAGATATTCTTCCGGCCGGCGGCTAATATTCAGACTGCGCTGTCACAGGTTACGGCCATCGTCCAGACCACGGTCAGGTCACTTCCGCCCGGTACCACTCCGCCGCTGGTGATCACTTATACCGCTTCCTCTACGCCCATCATTCAGCTTGGCCTCAGCAGCAAGACCATCCCCGAGAACGAGTTGTTCGACCTGGGACAAAACTTCCTTCGCAACTACATTGCTACTGTGCAGGGGGCAGCCACGCCATACCCTTACGGCGGCAAGATACCGCAAGTTCAAGTGGATTTGGACCTGCCGCGCTTGCAGGCCAACGGACTCTCCCCGGTTGATATTGTCAATGCTATCGGCGCGCAAAACCTGATCCTGCCCACCGGCACCGCTAAGCGTGGTCCGTTGGAATACAACGTGGAGATGAATGGAACGCCGGGAACCATTGCGGAGTTGAATGACCTGCCGGTTAAGTCGCTTAATGGGGCTACCATTTACATGCGCGATGTGGCCCACGTGCGCTACGCCTTCTCGCCGCAGACTAATATTGTTCGCCAAGATGGAAATCGCGGCGCCTTGATGTCGATTACGAAGATCGGCAAGGCGTCCACGCTGGACATTGTCTCTTCCATCAAGAGGGTGGTGGCGGTCGCCAGAAACGCACTGCCGCCAGAACTGAAGATTACAGCTCTTTTCGACCAGTCACTCTTTGTGCGCGCCTCCATCAACGGCGTGCTGCGGGAAGCCATCACTGCCGCCTTCCTAACCGCCCTGATGATTCTCTTGTTTTTGGGTGACTGGCGTCCGACGATAATCATTTCCATCTCCATTCCGCTGTCGATCTTCGTATCGGTGATCCTGCTGGGCGCGCTGGGCGAGACCATGAACATCATGACCCTCGGAGGCCTGGCCCTGGCGGTCGGCATCCTGGTGGACGATGCCACCGTCGAGATTGAGAACATTGAGCGCAACCTTGCCATGGGCAAGGAAATGAAGCAGGCGATCCTGGATGGCGCCCAGCAGATTGCAGTACCAGCGTTCGTCTCCACGCTGTGCATCTGCATCGTTTTTGTGCCCATGTTCTTCCTGACCGGGGTCGCCAAGTTTCTGTTCGTTCCGCTGGCGGAAGCCGTGGTATTTGCCATGCTGGCGTCCTATCTGCTTTCGCGCACCCTGATTCCTACGCTCGTGATGTTCATCATGCGTGGCCACGAGCATCGTGCCGCCGGTCCGCGTACGGCTTTGGGCCGTTTTCAGCGGGGTTTCGAGCAAAACTTTGAAAGCTTTCGCACTGGATACCAGCGATTCCTGGTGCTGACGCTCGAGCACCGGAAGGTGTTTTCGGCTTGTTTTTTGGCGTTCTGCGCGCTGTCTTTGGGACTGGTCTTTCTTTTGGGCGAGGATTTTTTCCCTTCGGTGGATGCCGGCCTCATTCGCCTTCATGTGCGGGGACGTCCGGGACTGCGAGTGGAGGAAACAGCACGTTTGTGCGATCAGGTTGAACAGGTCTTGCGACGCACAATTCCCGAGCAGGAGCTGCAGACGATTCTGGACAACATTGGGGTACCGTATTCCGGCATCAATGTGTCCTACAGCACTTCGGGTGTAATCGGTACCAGCGACGCCGAAATCCTGATCTCACTGGATCCGGAACACCACCATCCAACGGCCGGTTATGTTGAGAGGCTCCGCGAAGACCTGCCGCGCCAGTTTCCCGGAGTCGAGTTCTTTTTCCAGCCCGCAGACATTGTCACTCAAATCCTGAATTTCGGTTTGCCGTCTCCCATCGATATACAGGTGATAGGGCAGGACATGCAGAGCAACTACCGGATAGCCCAGCGGATTGCCAACCGTATGCGCCAGGTACCCGGCGCCGCCGATGTGCATGTGCAGCAGCTACTCGGCGATCCCACGCTGTACATGAATATTGACCGTACCCGGGTCTCGCAGGTGGGATTAAGTGCCCGCGACGTCGCCAACAGCGTGCTGGTTTCTCTCAGCGGTTCATTTCAGACCGCTCCCAATTTCTGGCTGAATCCCCAGAACGGAGTCACCTACCAGGTGGCAGTTCAAACCCCGCAGTATCACATGACCTCTCTGCAGGACCTGATGAACACGCCGGTGAACAATGCCGCCGTGCCTGCCCCGCAGGTGCTGGGGAATCTCGTCCAGGTGACACCGGTGGCGCGGCCGGCGGTAGTCTCACACTACAATGTGCAGCCCGTGATTGACGTGTACGCCAGCACGCAACGGCGCGATTTGGGCGGGGTGGCGAGGGATGCCAGCAGGATTCTGAAGGACTTCGAAACCAACCTGCCGCGCGGGACCACCCTCATAATGCGCGGCCAGGTGAGCACCATGCAGTCCTCCTTCCTAGGCCTGGGAGTCGGCTTATTGATGGCTATCCTGTTGGTGTATTTCCTGATCGTGGTGAATTTTCAATCCTGGCTCGACCCGCTCATTATCATCACCGCGCTGCCCGGGGCGCTGGCGGGTATAGTTTGGATATTGCTGCTTACCCGCACCCGGCTGAGCGTGCCATCGCTGACCGGAGCGGTGATGTGCATGGGAGTGGCAACAGCGAACTCCATCCTGATGGTCTCGTTCAGCAGGGACCGGATGAGAGAAGGCGTGCCCGCGCTGAAAGCTACGATCGAAGCGGGATATACACGTATCCGGCCCGTGCTGATGACCGCGTTGGCAATGATCATCGGCATGGTGCCGATGGCGCTCGGGCTGGGTGAAGGAGGCGAACAAAACGCGCCGCTTGGGCGGGCGGTGATCGGCGGACTCTTGTTTGCTACGGTAGCGACACTGTTTTTTGTGCCGTCGGTGTTTGTCATGGTGCATGGCAAGAAAGAAAACATCGCCACGGATCTGCACGGATAACAACGATCGGATACGACACATCTATGAACCCAGAATCGGAAGCCGCACCATCGCAGCAAGAGATGATGGTAGCGCCGCCTGCCTCAGCTCGCACGGCCAAGCTGATCGTCAGCCTGGTGCTACTGTTGTTAATAGGAAGCGGTGCATTTACCCTGCTGAAGCGCATGCAGGATAGCCGCGTGCTCGCCAAACAAACGGAAGCTGAGTCTGTGCCGAGCGTA
>JBEKOS010000058.1:0-16461 GCA_049521535.1 Terriglobales bacterium
TCTACGGCCTCGCAACCAACAAGGTTCGGGTGCGCGGCCTGAAGTTCACGCATACGCTGTGTGACATCCAGGCGCTAAACCAGCGCGCGATGGACGGCATGGGTCTTTACGATGTCACCGCGATTTCGTTTCACGCCTATCCCTATGTTCAGAATAATTACGCACTGCTGAACAGCGGTGGCAGCATGGGAGAAGGCTACGGGCCCATGATCGTTGCCCGACGCAGTTATGATCCGGACGAAATAAAGCAGATACGGATCGCCGTTCCGGGAACTCTTACCACGGCATATTTGGCTCTGAAGCTATTTGCACCGTATATAGAGACCGAGGTGGTTCCGTTTGACCAAATAATTCCCCAGGTTCTCGAAGGCCGGCAACAAGCAGGGCTTATTATTCACGAAGGGCAACTTACCTATTCCAAGATTGGGCTCTTTCGAGTGCTCGACCTGGGAAAATGGTGGCAGGAGACGCAAGGTTTGCCTCTCCCCTTGGGGGGCAACGCCATTCGGCGATCTCTGGGCCCCGAGTTGATGGCCACGGTGGCCGGAGCGATTCGCGATAGCATTCGGTATGCGCTTGAGCATCGTGAAGAAGCCTTGGAATACGCAATGCAATTTGCCCGCGACCTGGAGCCGCAGCTTACTGACAAGTTTGTAGGCATGTATGTGAACGAACATACACTCGACTACGGCGACGACGGCCGGGAAGCAATCAGCCGGTTGCTGGAGTTGGGATTCCAAGCCGGAATCATCCCCCATCCGGCAAAGATCGAATTCGTTGGGCCGGAACCGGAGAAAGCATCTGAATCCGCGCCCGCCCCGAACCGCGAACCTGAAGCTTACCCTTGATGCAAAGGGATTTGGTCGGGTTGGCGCCAATCGAAGGTCAGAACCTGTGCCCGTCAGATCCGGACTGATACATTTGGTCGGTTCGAGTCCGAGGCAAGACTTTGGAGTTAGGTGGGGTAGTAGAGCGTTTGAAATCCCAAATCCAGAATTCCAAATCCAGGCTCCTCGCTCAAACGCTGTTGGTTGATGCAGATGACACTCTGTGGGCCAACAACATTTATTTCGAACGGGCGATTGTAAGCTTCATTTCATTTCTGAATCACCATGAATACTCTCCAGCCCAAGTTCGTGCAGTGCTGGACGAAGTAGAGCGAGAGTGCATCATCAAACACGGCTACGGCCTGCATAGCTTCGCTCATGCGCTCGCCGACACTTTTGAGCGCCTGGCGGTGGATCCGGTGACGCCAGCCATTCACGAGGTGATCCATGGTTTTGCGCAGGAAATTGCCAAACACCCGCTCGAAATCTTTGACGGCGTGCCGGAAACCCTGGCATATCTTTCCCGTCGTCACCAGCTCATCCTCATGACCAAAGGCGACCACCGGGAACAATCGGGCAAGGTCGAACGATCAGGGCTGGGCAGTCACTTCCGCGCCGTCGAGATCGTCTGCGAAAAAAACCAACGGTCGTACCAAACGGTCGTGGCAAAGCACGGTCTAAGGAAGGACCAATGCTGGATGATCGGCAATAGCCCGGTATCGGACATCAATCCAGCATTGGCAATTGGTTTGAATGCCGTGTTCGTGCCGAATGCGATGACATGGGTTCTGGAAAATGACGAGGTGCGGTGCGATGGTGCATTGGGACGATTACTGGTCCTCGAGCGATTTAGCGATTTGCAACAGCATTTTTAGCCGTCAGCCAGCAACAGTCAGCCGACACCAGGATTGCTCTGGTCACTGAGTGCTGAGAGCTGAGGACTGTTATCATTTTAAGCTGTAATCATCAAAGGAGCTGAATTTATGCCCCTGCGAAAGCTGGTGCTTACTGGCTTGGTTGCCAGCATGTTTTCCCTGGTATCTGCGGCGCAGATCGATAATGCGGCGCTTTCGATCCCGGACACGACCTCGGCAATAAATTCGCCTACGCCGATGTCGCAGCGCGTGGTGCACTATGAGATTGACGCCAAATATGACGCTAAGGCTCATGCGCTGGATGCCACCGAGGTACTTACTTACCACAATTTAACTGGCCAGCCGCAGGACAGATTTCCCTTTCACCTTTACCTCAACGCTTTTCAGCCCAAGTCAACCTGGGTGAGAGAGGGGAAGAGGGAAGGCACTCGCGGTCAGAACTTCGAAAGCTGGGATCCTAAGAGCTACGGCGCGGATGAGATCAGGAGTCTGGAGGTTACCGGGCAGGGCGACCTCACGTCGCAACTACAGTTCATCCATCCGGATGACGACAACGAGGACGATCGAACCGTGGTGCAGGTGCTGCTGCCCAAACCAATTCCGGTGAATGGCTATGTCCAGTTCAAGATCAAGTTTCATGATCAGTTTCCGGAAACACTGGAACGCACAGGATGGAACCGCGACTTTGTATTAGGGGGTCAATGGTTTCCGAAGGTTGGAGTGTGGTGGCATGGCGCATGGAATTGCCACCAATTCCATGCCTACACCGAATTCTTCGCAGATTTTGGCGTCTACGACGTCAACCTGACTGTCCCGCAATACGAAGTGGTTGGGGCAAGCGGTATACAGGTCGGCAAAGTGCTAAATCCCGACGGCACGCAGACGGTCACCTATCACGCCGACGACATTCATGACTTCGCCTGGACGGCCAGCCCGCACTACCTCATCCTGACGGACACGTTTTCCGGCGGCATGGGCCCGGTCACTATGATCATCATGATGCAGGCCGGACATTGGAGTCAGGCAGAACGACACGACCGCATTCTAAAAGCATCGCTGGACCACTTCGAGCGCTGGTACGGTCCCTATCCGTACAAGACCATCACGCTGGTGGATCCTGATCCAGGCTCGCAGTCTCTCGGCATGGAGTATCCCACGTTCATTACTGGGGGCACGAGCTGGCTCGCGCCCAACGGCCTGCTCGCGGTAGAAGGGGTCGTCGAGCATGAATTCGGCCACCAGTACTGGTACGGAATGGTGGCAACCAACGAATTCGAGGACGCCTGGATGGACGAAGGCATAAACAGCTACACCGAAGTCAAAGTCCTCGATTCAATTTTTGGACCGCGCACCTCGGTCCTGAATCAGTGGGGGATCACTGCTGGAGAGCGGGAAACGCAACGGCTCTTCTATATCGGTGTCGCCGAGGACGATCCCATCGCCCGCAAGGGCTGGCAATACATGAACAACAACTCGTATAGCGGCATCACATACGGCAAGACCGCAACAGTATTGCTCACCCTCGAAGGCATCCTTGGGGAAGAGACCATGCGCCAGGCAATGCACACCTATTTCATGCGTTACCGGTTTACCCATCCAACCAAAGAGGATTTTCTTAAGACGATTGAGGAGGTTGCCGACAGGGATTTGCGTTGGTACTTCAATCAGGCGATCTATGGCACGCAGGTGCTGGATTACGAGGTGCTCCCGCCGCGCACCTATCCGGCAGACTGGTACAAGGAACACTTCAAAGAGAAAAAGGGCGAAACCGAATATGTTTCTAATCTTTGGATTCACCGCAAAGGTGACTTCATCATGCCGGTGGAGGTAGAAGTCAAATTCGACAATGGCGGCAAGGCGATGGAGCACTGGGACGGGCAAGACCGCTGGGTGCGATTTTCTTATCAGGAGAAGGCCAAAATCGTATCCGCGGAAATTGATCCCGAGCATAAGGTCATGTTCGACCGCAACAACTTCAACAACAGTTACGTTACCGAAGCAAACGGAGCACCAGCGCGCAAGCTGGCGAACTACTGGGAATTTGTCAGCCAGTTCGTCGCCCAGTTCTTGGCTTGGTGGCTGGTCTAGAAAAGCCGTTTGACGTTCCGCGTTCCACGCTTTTCGTGGAGCAGTGGAAGAACAAAGCGAAACGAAAAACGTGTACCGCATGACGGAGTTCCCATATGAATGAGAACGCAAATCTGGTGGCTGCCGGGCTGAGCATTGTCAGGCGTAACAAGCGCTATGTCGTTTGGTTCTACCTTCTGAATCTCGTACTTGCCTGGTGGGGAACCTCTGCTTTCGCGGCCACCGCTCATAGCTCGCTGGATCATAGTCTCCATGCCGACAAACTCCTCCACGGATTTGCCATCGTAGCGCTGGTTGAAATGGTCGCCCATCCCGAGTTCGGGCCGGTACAGAGCTCCACGGCGCCAGCCATAATGTTTGCGGCTTTGTTTTACCTGGCCAGCCTTGTATTTATGCCTGGAGTCTTGCTTGGATACTCGTCAGAGTCTCGCATATCCAAGTCTGAGTTCTACGGCGCCGGCGCGCGCAATACCTGGCGCTTTGTCCGACTCCTTCTGGTCTTTGCGATTATTGCAGGAGTTTCCACCGGAATCCTGTCCGCCATTGTCGGTGCAGTGGTGAAAGCAGTGGATAGAACCACCCCGGAGCGACCGCCCTTCTTTCTCCAACTGTTCGGAAACATACTCGTTTTTCTAGTTCTGACCGCAATTCGCATTTGGTTCGACCTCGCCCAGGTCGACGTGGTATTGAAGGATCAAGGCAAAGTGCGCACGTCTATCGCAAGAGGATTCCGCTGGATGCGACACAACCTTGGCCAACTTCTGGGTAGCTACATTCTGACCTCTTTATTTGCGCTCGTCATACTGGCTACGGGAATTGTGTTCTGGAACACCATGGTGCCGCCGGCCAATGTGCTGGGCGCTTTCGTGATTGGCCAATTCATGCTCTTCCTGTTGCTGGCAATGCGTTTCTGGCAGCGGGCTTCCGCAGTCGCATTCTATGTCCGCCAAAAAGAAGCGCCGGTGCCGGTGGAAGTGAGCCCTGCGCCTGTACTATTTGAGCCCGTTGCTGTTGTGCCCGATACTCCGCCTGCTCCGGCGGAAGGCTGAGGAACCATCACTTGGGAAGATTGACGAAAGCCGAGGCTGCGCCAGCCTCTGCCTCCAATAGTTGTGCAGTTAAGCTCTAAGCGGCAGATTCTTGTTTGTGATTCCTGTCGGCTTGCCCCTGTTGAACATTTCTCAACCAATTCCGTATGCAGTCATTGCGATGGTTTGGATGGCTTAGTGAATTGGTCCCCAGAGGAGGCGATATGAACTTCTTGCGTTTCTTGGCGCTTACAGCCTGCCTTACTTTCAGTAGTTTCGCCGCCGCACAGGCTGCGACAGGTTCGCCAGAGCCTAACAGCGCGGCTTTCGAACAGAAGTTACGCGAGGCCCGCCTGGACTTGCGCGTGGAGAATGAAAAATTCTCCGGCACGGCAGCACCGGTGCTGCAGGCAGCTATTTCGGAAGCGCAATTTGTGCTGATTGGCGAAGACCACTTGACCCGCGAGATTCCTCAATTCGCTGCCGCCGTATGCGACGTAATGGCGCCACATGGCCTGTCGGCCATGGCGCTTGAAGTTGGACCGCGGGCGGCAGAGTTTCTCTCTGCATCTTTGAACAAACCCGACCGGCTGGCACGTATGGCCGCTCTCACTCGCCGATACCCGTACAGCGTCGCATTTCTGAACATGCAGCAGGAGAACGATCTGGCGGCACACTGCGCGCAGGTCGCGCACCGTTCCCATGTTCAACTTTGGGGCCTTGATCAGGAGTTTGTCGGCTCCGCGGGTTGGCTGCTTGACCAGATTCTGGCAACGCATCCCGGACCGGCGGCGACGGCGGCGATTAAGACCTTAAAGAGCGAGGAGGAACGGGATGCTGCCGACGCCAAGCAAACCGGCGACTCCACCAAGATATTCCTAATGGCTGTGCCCAATGCTGAACTCAAGGCGGCGGCGGCGGCTCTGAAGCGCGATGGGAGCCCGCGTGCCAACACGATCTTCCGCGAATTAATGGACAGCCACAAAATCTATCTGGAAAATCTGCAAGGTTCACCTGAATCGAATAGTGATCGCGCGCGGTTGCTTAAGCAAAACTTTCGCCGGAATCTTGGGAAGGCGACTGCCGGTGGCGAAAAGCAAAGGGTGTTGGTGAAGTTCGGCGACTGGCACTTGTACAAGGGTTTCAATCCGCTTCGTCAGCGCGATCTCGGAAACTACATTGCTGAAATGGCAGACGGCCAGGAAACCCATTCACTGCACATTTGCATCTTGGGCGCAAAGGGCATGCACCGATTGATGACCGGGTACGAAAAGCCCGACCAACTCGTAAATTTCGTTATGGACGAAGACAGCGACTATCGCTGGCTGAAACCGGCCATCGAGAATCAGCTCGCGGACGCCTGGACGATGTACGATCTGCGCAAGCTGCGCTTTCAGAAACTTGGCCCGATTGACGAGGATGTGGAGCGGATGATCTACGGCTACGACCTGCTGGTGATCATTCCGGAACTGACCCCGGCCGATCCCGTGCAGTGAGATTGGTTCTCACTGGAGCAATTCGTCGGCGACGAGACGCAATGCGTCGCGCCACTCCGGCATCTCGATGGCAAACGTTCGGCGCAGCTTTTCGTTCGACAGCAATGAGTATGCCGGGCGTACAGCCGCAACGGGGTAATCAGCGGCGCTTATGCGTTCTAACTTCGGCTTCCGTCCCAGCATGGGCTGGAATATCTCGAAGATGGCCTCCGCAAAACCAAACCAGGTGGTCTGGCCCCCGCAGGTCATGTTGTATACGCCCGCGACTGACTGAATGACATTCGCCAACGGCACGGATTCCCTTTCGGAGCGAGCCTTCAGGATGGCGACAATTTGCGCGGTGGCCTCGCCAAGGCTGCGGGCGGATGTGGGCGCACCAATCTGATCGGCCACGATGGACAGTTCCTCGCGCTTCGCTCCCAGCTTCAGCATGGTTCGGACAAAGTTAGCGCCTCGGGCTGCATACACCCAACTGGTTCGGAAGATCAAATAAGGCGCACCGCTGGCGGCGAGGGCACGGTCGCCGGCCAACTTGCTACGGCCATAAGCATTCAGCGGGACCGGCGGCATCTCTTCCGTGTAGGGCACGCTAGCGGAACCGTCGAATACATAATCCGTGGAGTAGCTTATGATGGCGGCGCCCAGGAGTCTGGCTTCCTTTGCCAGCACGGCGGGTGCAACCGCATTGATCTCCGTCGCCAACCCCTCCTGCGATTCGGCCTTGTCCACCGCAGTGTACGCCGCGGGGTGGACGATCAGATCGGGGCTTACGCCGCGCACCAGGACCTGCACCTGCGCAGTATCAGTAAGATCCACATCTTCAATATCAACCGCATGGACCGAACCCAGGGTGGAGAGCGTGCGCTGGAGTTCCCAGCCGACTTGTCCGTTTTTTCCGGTAAGCAAAATTCGCATAAGATTTCTTGCCGCGGGTTCATTCTGCGAAGAGAAACGGGTCAGGAAAGACACTCGGCATCACGAAAGCAAGCGCCCTGTGCATCCTTGGCAGAAATAATCGGTGAACGCGTCAGTGGCCAGGCAATATTCAAATCCGCATCGTTCCAAATAATTGTGCGCTCGGCCGCGGGGTCCCACGAATCCGTCACTTTATAGAGGAATTCTGCCGGTCCCTTAGTCACCAGGAATCCATGAGCAAAGCCGGGCGGAATCCAAAGTATTTTCTTATTTTCTGCAGAGAGCAACTCGCCAACCCACTTACCAAATGTCCGTGAACTGCGCCGCAAGTCCACGGCCACATCGAAAACTTCGCCGGCAACCGCGCGCACCAGTTTGCCTTGTATGTGCTGCACTTGGTAGTGCAGGCCGCGCAATACATGGAGGGTAGAACACGAATGGTTATCCTGCACAAAATGCGCAGGGATTCCACATGACGCGAAATCGGCCTGATTGTAGCTCTCAAAGAAGTATCCCCGTTCATCGCCAACTACCCGCGGCGCGATCAAGAGAACGTCGGGGATTTCCGTCGGAGTCGCAATCATTTGAGAATAGAGATTCAAGAATTGAAGATTTAAAACCTAAGAATCAGGAATCAAGCTTTCGGAGCTTCACGGCAACCTCGTGCGCAACAAATCGTCGACTTCAAATCTCCAACGTGAAATCTCAATTCTTAATTCCGTCCGCTTCTTCCAGCACCTGCCGCAGGTATTCTCCGTATGCGCTCTTCTCGCAGTATTTGGCCAGCGACCCAAGTTGGGTGGCATTGATATACCCATGCCGGAAAGCGATTTCTTCCGGCGAAGCGACCAACAGTCCCTGGCGCTGCTGGATGGTCTGAATGAACCGCCCCGCGTCCAGCAGGGATTCGTGCGTGCCAGTATCCAGCCAGGCATAGCCGCGGCCCATAATCTCGACATGTAGATCGCCGCGTTCGAGGTAGCGGCGGTTCAAGTCGGTGATCTCCAGTTCGCCGCGCGCAGAAGGGCGAATTTGCCGCGCATGTTCCACAACCTGATGGTCATAAAAGTACAGGCCAGTCACGGCATAATTCGATCTAGGCTGCTTCGGTTTTTCTTCGATGCTCCGCGCCCGCTGATCGGGCCCGAACTCGACCACTCCGTAGCGCTGGGGGTCTGTCACTCGATAAGCAAACACAGTAGCGCCCGTGGCACGCAATGCCGCGCGCTGCACCAGCGCCGGAATGTCGTGTCCGTAGAAGATATTGTCACCCAAAACAAGCGCGCTGCGGCGATCGCCAATGAATTTTTCGCCGATAAGGAACGCCTGCGCAAGACCGTCGGGAGAAGGCTGCACCGCGTAGGAAAGCCGCAATCCCCAGCGCGCGCCATCGCCCAGCAACTGCTCGAATAGCGGCGTGTCATCTGGAGTCGAAATGACCAGAATTTCACGAATCCCCGCCAGCATGAGCGTGCTGAGCGGATAGTAGATCATGGGCTTGTCATACACCGGCAAGAGCTGCTTGGATACTGCCTGCGTTACCGGAAAAAGGCGCGTTCCCGCGCCCCCGGCGAGAATAATTCCGCAGACTTCGCGACTGATTTTCGATAGTGTAATCATCTCATCTAGGCTCTGATGCTGGAAGAAAAATCCAACGTAGAGATTCAGAGCAGTCAATTCAAGAATTAGGGATATAAGAATTAGGGAGAACCCGCCGTGGGTAATAGCGGATTGCACCCCTGATTCTGAAATTTGAATTCTTCATTATCCCTATCTTCCGTCTCTCAGCGTCTCTATGCTGGACTTTCGTCTTCAATCGGAAATTTCGTACTGTTTCTCGCACCACTGCTGGTACTCACCGGTAAGCACGCTTTCCACCCAGGCCATGTTTTCCAGGTACCAGTCAACCGTCTTGCGCAGTCCGGAGGAGAAGGTCTCCTTCGGCGCCCAGCCGGTTTCCGCCTGGAGCTTCGACGCATTCATCGCGTAGCGGCGGTCGTGCCCGGGGCGGTCTTTCACATAGGTAATCAATGCGTCGTAATTGCGCGCGACCGGGCGGCACTCCTGGAGGTGTGCGCATATCATCCTGATTACGTCGATATTTGCCACCTCCTGGGAACCGCCAATGTTGTAAGTCTCGCCAACGCGGCCGTGGTCCAAAACGGTACGTACCGCCGCGCAATGGTCTCCAACGTAAAGCCAGTCGCGCACGTTCAGTCCATCCCCGTATACAGGCAACGTAATTCCGCGCAGTGCATTGAGAATCATCAGAGGAATCAGTTTCTCCGGAAATTGTCGTGGACCGTAGTTGTTCGAGCAATTGGTGGTCAGCACGGGCAGGCCATACGTGTGGTAGTAGGCGCGCACCAGATGGTCCGCTGCCGCCTTCGAAGCCGCATAGGGACTGTTGGGGGCGTAGGGCGTCTGTTCCGAGAATGCGGGGTCGTTCGGGCCGAGAGTGCCGTAAACCTCGTCTGTCGAAACCTGCAAAAATCGAAAACTCTGGCGTTCCGCCTCACCCAGCCGGCACCAATACGCACGGGCTTCCTCGAGCAGGTGAAATGTGCCTTCGATGTTGGTGCGGATGAACTCCCCGGGGCCTTGGATCGAGCGGTCAACGTGGCTTTCCGCGGCAAAATGGACGATCGCTTGCGGCCGATACGACTCCAGCAGCTCGCGCAGAGTCGAACCGTCGTTGACATCGGCACGCACGAAAACATGGCAAGGATCGTCCGTCAGACTCGCCAGGTTCTGTAAATTGCCGGCATAGGTAAGTTTGTCTACATTCACTACAACGAGATTCTCTTGAATCGGTTCGGCCTCAGTATTATCGGCCTGACCAAGCAACGACAGCACGAAGTTAGAACCAATGAAGCCCGCACCACCGGTGACGAGGATTGTTCGCATATTGAGCCCGAAATTCACCGTTGGCAAACAACTCCGGCCGAAAAGCGTCCGTTGACTACCAACGACCTTCGATATTCCTGAGTTTTCAATCTTAAATCGCAAACCGATAATCTGCACGCTCAAAACGGTCGAAAGGCGATATGGAGCGACCCCTCAACTTGACAATGTGCCTCGATTCGCGCCAAAATCCAGCCACTCTGTTTTGCTGGAAAGTTTATGTTGGTCTTGTCCAAAAGCTGCGAAACAGAGAACGGGCCCCACGCCGATTTTACGGAGATAACAAATAGTCATATCCGAAAAAGGAGATTCCTGATGCTGCGCACCTCGAAAGCGTTCTTCCAAATCGTGTCCACGCTGGCAGTGGTGGCCTTGATCACAAGTGCTGCTCTGCCTGCCCGCGCTGAAAATCCAGGAGTAACGTTGGCCTGGCTTAATTCCACTGTGACTGTGCCCTCGCGGATCACCGCGGCGCCTGACGATAAAGTGCTGACTGCGCTGAAAGGCAACGTGTACGGTCTCGCCAGCGCGCAGTTCGATAAGGGAATGGTCGACGACAACCTTTCGATGGAGCACATCATTCTGCTATTGCAACGCAGCCCGGAACAGGAACAGATGCTGACGGCAGTAATCGACGGATTGAAGAACCGCCGTTCGCCGCTCTATCGTCACTGGCTTAACCCGGCGCAATTCGGAAACCACTTTGGCCCTTCGGACGCTGACATCAGCGTCGTCACCACCTGGTTGCAATCGCATGGCTTCAAGATTGACCAGGTCACGCCCGGAAAAACCGCGATTATCCTTAGCGGCAGTGCCGGGCAGGTCCGCACCGCTTTTCACACCGAGATTCACAATCTCAGCGTGAATGGCGAAAAGCATATTGCGAACTTGACCGAGCCCTCGATTCCAGTGGCGCTGGCGCCTGTAGTGCTTGGGTTCCGCTCGCTGAACGATTTCTTTCCCAAGCCGATGGTGAAGAATGGAGGCTCGTTCCATCGTGACAAGAGTTCCGGCAGGATTCAGCGGGCCGCCGGTTCGCATCCCCTGCCGCAGTTCACCGATACGAGTGACGGCTACTACCTTGTGGGCCCGCAGGACTTCTACACCATCTACAACGAGAACCCGGTTCTCGCTTCGGGCGTAAACGGAGCCGGCGTCAACATCGCGGTGGTTGAAGAAACCGACATCAACCCTGCCGACGTAACCACCTTCCGGACCGCATTTGCGCTTCCACCGTATCCCTCCAGCCCTAACAGCACGCAGGGCGGAGTGAACTACCTGTTCGGCGCGAACGGTTTCTGCACCGACCCCGGTATCCTGACCGACGGTGAAGAAGCCGAGGCCGACATTGACACTCAGTGGGCGGGGACCGCGGCGCCCAATGCCATCATCGACTTTGTGTCTTGCGCTTCGACCAGCACGAGTGCAGGTATCGATCTCAGCGCCATGTACATCGTGAATGATCTGGCGCCGGGCGTGGCCACTTCGCCGGTTTCGGCATTCAGCGAGAGTTACGGAGCGTGCGAACTGCTGGCGGGTTCGGCGGAGGCGGCCTTCTACACCGGCATGTGGGAGCAGGCGGCTGCGCAGGGCCAGACCGTGGTGGTCGCATCCGGCGATTCCGGCTCGATGGGCTGCCCCGGGACCGAGGATGCCAGCGGTGATATTTACTCCACCAGTGACGTTTCCGTTAACGTCCTGGCGAGTTCCATTTACAACATCGCCGCGGGTGGCACTGATTTCAGCGACACCTACCAGACCTATAGCTTCGCCACTGGTACATGCTGCGCAACCTGGTGGAACCAGACCCAGTCAACCAACGCGAACGGATACGAGTCCGCGTTGTCTTATGTTCCCGAAATCACCTGGGGTGGATATTGCTCCAGCAACGTGTATGCGTCCTTCGCCCAAGCCAATGCGTACGGAATTGGCGCCACGCCTTTGGCGATCTGCAACTACTTTTACAATAACGAACCCGGTTCAGGTTATATAGACCTGATTGGTGGCGGGGGTGGCGTCAGCCAGTTCAACAACATCCCAACCTGGCAAGCGGTCTACGGTGTTGGGCTGGCAAACAGCTCAACGGCATTCCGCAACATGCCGGATATTTCGATGTTTGCCTCATCCGGTTTCTGGGGCCACAACCTTCCTTTCTGCGAATCTGATCTGACCGCCTGCGATTTTGATGGCAGTTTCGAGTTCGGTAACTTCTCCGCTGCGGGCGGCACGTCTTTTGTTGCCCCCGAAATGGCCGGCGTAATGGCGCTGGTAGTGCAGTTCACGACGGCCAATCAAGGCCCGGCCAACTACAACCTGTACGGCCTTGCTGCCCAGGAATACGGCGTTCCTGGAGGCACTTTCAGCGGCGCCGCGTGCAGCGGCTCCGGCCTGGGTGCGGGCGTAGGCGGCACCTGTCTCTTCCAGGATATTGCCGGCGATACTCCGTGCGTGGCCGGGGGCACCACCTCCTGCAACGCGGGCGGTGCCACCCTCACCAGCCAGATCGACGAACCCTGCTTGTGGAATTCAACCTACACCAACTGTTATCACCGCACGGCCGCGCAAACCATCGGTATCAGTTCGGTTTCCAATGCAACAAATTCCTCGGCTTACTCGGTGGGCCAAGGTTTTGATGTCGCCACAGGCTTAGGCAGCTTGAACATCAGCAACCTGGTCAGTCAGTGGAACACGCTGACTACCTTGTGGCCGACCTCGACCACGCTGGCGGCCAATCCGACCACGCTTAACGGCGGAAGCACCACGCTGACCGCGCAGGTATCCACCACCGGCAGAGGCGGCTTTGTTGCCCCCGTCGGCAGCGTCACCTTCACCAATACCACCACCGCGGCAACGCTGGGCACCGGGCTGCTAAGCTCCACCTGTACCGGCACTCCGCCCAACTATTCCTGCTCTCCGGGCACGGCCACCCTGGTAGCTTCATCGGATCTGTTCCAACTGGGTGCCAACAATGTGGTCGCCAACTTCCCCGGAGACGGCGCGAACGATGCGCCATCTATGTCGGCTCCGGTTTTGGTCACGGTGAACCAGTTGGCGACAACCACAACGGTCACTTCGAGCCTCAACCCCTCGGTCTACGGCCAGGCAGTGACGTTTACCGCTTCCATTACGCCGGTGTCTACTCCCGGGCCGACTGGCACGGTGGAGTTCCAGGCAAACGGTGTGGATATCGTGGGCTGCTCCGCAGTGGCCGTCGCTTCTGCGGCGGCGCAGTGCGTCAGCGGCGGACGAACGGCTTGCCGGTCGGGACGAATGCCGTCGTAGCCATCTATTCGGGTGACACCAACTACGTCGGCAGCACCAGCAGTCCGCTCAGCCAGGTAGTAACGCCGGCGGTACTGACCGTAACCGGCAACCCCGCCAGCATGACCTACGGCGGCGCTGTTCCCGCCTTCTCGGCGACCATCAGCGGCTTCGTGAACGGAGACACCGTTTCCGTGGTCTCCGGCTCGCCCAGCCTAACCATTAACTGCAGCGCCGGCATGATCCGCAAGAAGGTAACTCCGCAGCCTACGTGCCTGTTCCCGGTCGGGAGCTATCCCATCGTGGCCGCGCAAGGCACACTCGCGGCGGCTAACTACACCTTTACCTTCGTCAACGGCACCCTGACGGTCACACAGGCCTCTTCCACTGCGGCTCTGGCTTCCAGCCCGAATCCATCCGGGGTGGGTCAATCGGTTGCATTTACCGCCTCGGTCGCTCCTGCTACCGCAGGATCGAACGGACTCGCTCCGACCGGCACGGTTGAATTCCAGGCCAACGGCGCAGACATCAGCGGCTGCTCCGCCGTCGCAACTACCTACGGCGTGGCCGTCTGCACCACGACCGCGTTGCCCGTAGGATCCAATGCCATCACGGCCATCTACTCGGGCGACTCGAACTACCTGACCAGCACCAGCACTTCCCTGAGTCAGGTGGTGACGGCGCCCGCATTGATTCCGACCGCCACCGCGTTCTCGGTCGCGGCGCCCAACCCGGCGACCGTAGGTCAAACGGTGACGTTCACGGCCTCGGTTGGTCCCATCCTCACACCGGCGCCCACCGGCACGGTGACGTTCCTTTCCGGCGGCGCTGCCATCAGCGATTGCAGCACGCCGGTACCGCTTAGCTCGGGCATGGCCACCTGCGCCACCACCGCGCTGACTGCGACGGCGGGGGCGTACTCGATCACGGCGGTATACTCGGGCGACAGCACCTACGCGGGCAGCACCAGTCCGGCGCTGACCGAAACCGTCAATACTCCGGTGATCGTGACGGCCGGCACCGTTACCTTGACGACCACTCAACCCACGTTGACTGCGAAGGCCGGCGACACGCTCACGGCGCCGGTCTCAGTTGCGGTTACGGGGTCAATTGCGACGGTAAACCTGACTTGCAGTGTGGCGCCCGCGGGCCCGTTATGCGCGGTATCACCCGCATCGGCCACGAGCTTCCCGGCCAGTGCCATGGTGACCATCACCACGACCAGCAGCAATGCCAGTCTGCACCGCGGCGGCGGGGTATGGATGTTTGCCCTGATGCTGCCGGGCCTGCTGCTGATCCCGGCCGGTTCGCGAACAGTGCGGCGGCGTGCGATCTGGCTGCTGGGCGGCTTGCTCTTGCTGCTTACGCTCAGCGTCGCGGGATGCGGGGGAGCAAGCACCAGCTCGATATACCAGGTGACGGTGACCGGTACGGACCCGGTCTCCGGCGCGACCGGTTCGACGTTTATTGCTGTTCAACTCCACAAATAACCAGAACTAACTTTCAATGTTTTATTTCAGGCAGCCCGCTCCGGCGGGCTGCCTTTTTTAATCGGGCTTGGTAATATTTGCCCTCGCTATTGACAAGCATTCGATGACTGCGTCAAAATTTGGCCACCTTGTAGTTTTCAACTAATTCGTGTTTGTCCTTTATCCGCACGGCGGGGATATTGGTGGACATCCCGTCATGTCTTCGACACCTAATAATCGATTCGACGCAAAAAAGGAGAGTCTCAATGTGGCACAGCTCAAGGGTGTTTTTTCTGTTCGTGTCCATACTGGCTGTCGCGGTCTTGATTGTTGGTTCCTCTCTGCCCTTATTGTCCCAGACGCTGGAATGGCTGACATCCCCCGTAACCGTAACCTCTCGCATATCTGCGAGCCCTGACAATTCCAATTTGATCACCCTGAAGGGCAACGTCCATCCGCTGGCGACGGCAAAGTTCGACCAAGGCATCGTCGGCGACAACCTTCCGATGGAGCACCTCGTGATGCTGCTCCAGCGAAGTCCGGACCAGGAGCAAATGCTGACCGCGGTCATCGACGGCCAAAAGAATCGCCACTCAGAGCTTTATCATCACTGGCTAACTCCCGAGACGTTCAGCAGCCATTTTGGTCCCGCAAGCGCAGACATCGCCGTAGTTACTTCCTGGCTGCAGAGCCAAGGATTCAAAGTGGAGCAAGTCACCAAGGGCCGCACGGCGGTCATCTTTAGCGGCACTGCCGGGCAGGTACAAACCGCCTTCCACACAGAGATCCATTACTTGAATGTAAACGGCGAAACCCACATCTCCAACATGAGCGAGCCGAAAATACCCATAGCCCTTGCCCCGGTGGTACGCGGCTTGCGCTCCTTAAACAATTTCTTCCCCAAGCCGTTGATCCGGAATGCCGGCCAGTTCCACCGGAACCGGCAAAACGGAGAAATCCAAAGAGTTTCCGGCACCCAGCCTTCGCCGAATTTCACCGACACCACCGATGGTGTTTACCTAGTGGGGCCGCAGGATTTCTATACCATTTACCATGAGAATCCTCTCCTTGCAAATGGCATCAACGGCGCGGGCACAACCCTGGCAGTCGTCGAGGAAACCGATATTGTTCCCGCCGACGTTACCACCTTTCGCACCGCATTTGCCTTGCCCCCATATCCTGCATCGCCCAATAACACTCAAGGCGGTGTCAATTACATGTTCGGCGTCAGTGGCTATTGCAGTGACCCTGGGATTCTGACCGATGGCGAAGAAGGCGAGGCCGACATTGATGTGCAGTGGGAGGGGACGGTGGCGCCGAATGCCACGATTGATTTTGTTTCCTGCGCGAGTACCACCACCACAGCCGGCATCGACCTCACGGCCATGTACATCGTGAACAACCTAGCTTCGACAGTCTCGGCCTTCAGCGAGAGCTACGGCCTTTGCGAGGTGGCAGGCGGCTCGGCGGCTGG
This sequence comes from Terriglobales bacterium, assembly GCA_049521535.1. Lineage (GTDB taxonomy): Bacteria > Acidobacteriota > Terriglobia > Terriglobales > Acidobacteriaceae > CAZUCM01. The sequence goes on from JBEKOS010000058.1 coordinate 16,338, forward strand.
GGCATTTTACACCGACCTTTGGGAGCAAGCGGCGGCGCAGGGACAAACGGTCTCGGTTTCGGCCGGTGATTCCGGCTCCATGGGTTGCGACCAGAACGCGCAATTTGCCGTCAATCCCATCTCC
>JBEKOS010000059.1:0-13220 GCA_049521535.1 Terriglobales bacterium
CCAGCAGACGCCCATCCAACCCACCCGGCAGCGCGAGTCCTCGGCTTCGCGGGGCAGCCAGCTTTTCGCCCGCAAGTCGATTGACAAGCTGATCGCCGAGAGCGAGGAGCCTGAACACCGGCTCAAGAAAACCCTCGGGCCATGGAGCCTGACCGCGTTGGGCATCGGCGCCATCATCGGTTCGGGCATTTTCGTTCTAACCGGCACAGCCGCTGCGGGTGAGTATTTTGCCGCGCCGTCCATCATTCGGGCACAGGTGCTCGATCTGCTGGTCAATCTGGTGCGCCACGGAGGTGCCGGCAATGTTCTGATGCATGGGCGGCCGCCTGCCGGTCCGGCAATTGCCATTTCCTTCATCCTTGTTGCTCTGGCATGCAGCTTTGCTGGGCTGTGTTACGCCGAATTGGCGTCCATGATTCCCATTGCCGGCAGCGCTTACACCTATTCGTATGCCACTCTGGGTGAAATCTTCGCCTGGATTATCGGCTGGGATTTGATACTCGAATATGCCGTCAGCAATGTAGCTGTGGCTGTAGGCTTCAGTGGCTATCTGAAGGCTCAGCTTGCTGCGTTCGGAATCAACCTCCCCGATCGGTGGTCCACGCCAATATTTGCGGGAGGCCACTGGACGGGTGCGTTCTTCAATATTCCGGCCTTTCTCGTTGTCATGATCCTGAGCTGGCTTTTGGTACGAGGCGTGCGCGAATCTGCGAAAACCAACAACGTAATGGTGGTGGTAAAGTTGGGAGCCATCGTCACTTTCCTGGTGGTCGGCGGAATGCTGGTTCGACCGGCGAATTGGCATCCGTTCCTGCCCTCCGGTTTCGGGGGTGTGGTTACGGGCGGGGCGATCATTTTCTTCACCTACATTGGCTTCGATTCGGTTTCGACGGCTGCGGAAGAAGCGCGCAATCCTCAAAAGGACATTCCCTTCGGTATTATCGCCTCGCTCATCGTGTGCACGGTGCTTTACGTGGGAGTGGCGCTGGTTTTGCTCGGCATGATGCCGTTTCCACTCTTCCGGTCCGGCACGCAAGTGGTGCAAATGCAGATGACGCAGCCATCGGCGGATTTCGATCAGCGGTTGCGGGCGTTGCCCGGGGTCGTATACGTGAGTGAGGCCTCAGATAACATCTACCGCGTTGTGGTCGACGGCAATCTGGATCAGGCGACGGCGGAGGCGACCCAGATTGCGCGTCTTGCTGGAGATTCTGGTACATCTGTCCGCTCTTCGTCCATTGCCAACGCATCCGATGCTCCGGTCGCATATGCGCTGGCGGCATTAGGCACCAATCGAGGCTTCCAGTCGGTCATCATTATCGGTGCGCTGACGGGGATGTTGTCGTCATTGCTGGTTTTCCAGTACGGACAGACGCGCATTTGGTTTGCCATGTCGCGTGACCGTTTGCTGCCGGCGCTGTTTTCGGCTGTGCATAAGCGTTTCAAGACGCCGCACTGGTCGACATGGATTGCCGGATTGCTGGTGGGCGTTTCCGCGGGGATCGTCGATATCGGCGATGCCGCTGATCTATCGAATATCGGGACGTTGTTTGCGTTTGTGCTAGTTTCCCTAGGGGTTGTCTTCCTCCGCCGTACACAGCCTGAGCGCCAGCGCGGCTTCAAGGTCCCGCTGGTGCCGTTCTTTCCCCTCATTTCGGTGGTTTTGTGCTTCGGCCTCATGACTGGGCTGACGGTAATCACCTGGATGCGTTTTATCGGATGGCTCGCGATTGGTCTCTGCATTTATGGCCTCTATAGCCGCCGCCACAGTGAGTTTGCGAAGCGCTAAGGCGGCGCGAGGTCCGAGGCTTACGGGGAATCTCAGGTTGTTGGACGGATCTAGGGGTAATCCGCTATACTGATTTAAGTCGTATCACGTACCTTTCTGATCTGGTGGGGTTTGAAAAATGGGTAATTTTTCGTTCCAGATAGGCGACAAGGTCGTATATCCCAACCACGGTGTTGGCATTATTGAACAAATTAGCAGCCGGACCATGGGCCCGGAGGTTGAAAAATGCTACCTCCTGAAAATTAAAGCCAGTAGCCTCAAAGTAATGGTCCCGTTCCGCAGCGTGGATAGTGTTGGGTTGCGCCGGGTTGTACGGAACGTTGAGGTGCAGCGCATTGTCGACTTCCTGGTGGACGTCAAGTGCGAAAGTAACGGGGACTGGAAGTACCGGTACAAGGAAAACTGTGACCGGATGCGGACGGGCTCCCTAATGGAAGTGGCAGGCGTGCTCAAGGGCCTGCTGCTGCTCGGCCAGACCAAGCCTCTCTCCTTCCGCGAAAAGAAAATGCTGGAACGAGCCCGCTACCTGCTGGTCAGTGAACTGGCAATGGCCAAGAACTGCCCGGAAGCTGAAATCGAGGACTTGCTCACCAAAGCGCTGTCCAAGTGCCGACTCCGCTTCCCGGAAGCTTCCATGATTGCGGTCGCCTGAAAGGCAAGTTAGAAACGAAGAAGTAAGATTGGACAATTGTCGATGCTCTAAACGATGCCGTTGAAGCGCGTTGCCAAATCTTAAGTCTCAAATCTGCAGTCTTAAATTCCTATACTCCCAGCCATGTTCCATAAGGGCGCAGTCCCTCGACGTGATCGAAGACGATCTTCAGTGCCGCGGTAATCGGCATCGCGAGGATCAGCCCCATCGCGCCCCACAGCCATCCCCAAAACAGCAGCGATAAGGTCACAGCGAGTGGATTCAATTGCAGCCGATTGCCCAGCAATTTCGGATAAAGTACGTTCATTGCCGTCAGGTGCAGGCCAATTACTGTGACGACGATGATTGCGAACTCCGTCGAATGCACTTGCCCCAGGCCTACAGTGACAGGTGGCAGGATGGCGAGTGGAATCCCCACATACGGCAGCAGGCTGGCATATCCGCTTAGAAAACCGAGGAGATAGGAATAGGGCAGGCCGATTGCCGCGAACACTGCCGTGCTGAAAACGCTCACGACAAGGCCGATGACGATATTTCCCATGATGAAGGCCCGGATCATCGAGGAAATAAGCCCCAGCGTCACGTACGCGGTATTTCGGTTCTCCAGCTTAAAGAGCATTACCGTGGCGGCGCGGACATGCTGCTGCCAAGTGATCATGAAATAGACCAGAAATGGAATCAGAGAAGCGGAAAAGGCGACCTCGGTGATCGAGCCCAGCGAACTGGTAAGCCAGCGCGGCCAGTCCACCGGTCGGTGGCTCACTGGCGCGGAGGCCGAAGCCGGGGCTGGAGTGTTGGTGACACCGCCGGCATCATCATCTCCCGCGAGCGTGGCGGCTTCCTCTTCCACGTGACCGATCGACTTTTGGATTTGGCGTCGATACACCGGCAACTGCTGCAGGATATCCTGGGCGTGGATGTAAGAAAGGTATACGGGACCAGCCATCACCAAAATCAGCAGCAGTAAAGCGACAAAGGCGGCGAGGGCCCGGGGCATTCGCATCCACATGAAGAAATCAACGGCTGGCGTCAGCACAAAAGCCAGCAGGATGGATGCGAGCAGAACCACGATCGGGAGCTCAGCGTAATAGCAAATCACCAAAACGATGGCGGTCGCCAGAATCCTTCCGGGCGCAACGTGGGCGTGGTGCTGATGCTCCGGCTGCGAACCGACGGGCAGGTTTCGCACCGCGGGGATTTCAACACTGGATGAGCTGGGGTCGTCGATTGACACTGGTCCCTTTCGCTATCAGTTCATCTTACTCAACAAAGCTTTGCAAATGCCCGTATAATCCGCCCGTGGACACCAAAGCCTCACCCCCTGCCCGCCTGCTCGGCATTGACCTTGGATCGAAGACCATGGGTCTGGCAGTTTCCGATGAGCTGGGAATTACCGCTCAGGGAATCTCCACGCTGCGGCGCAAGAACAAACGCACCGATCTGCAGTACCTTGCGGGCATTCTAGAAAAGTACGGAATCAGCGAGATCATTGTCGGCAATCCATTGCACATGCGCGGCGGCGCGACTGAGGGTACAGAGCGCACCGCCTTGTTTGCCGAGGAACTGCGCCTGCACTTTAGCCTGCCGGTGCATTTGTGGGATGAGCGACTGACCACCGCCGAGGCCCAGCGCCTCCTGCGTGACGCCGAAGTTAGCAGCCGGCGTCGCGCGCAAGTGGTGGATCAAATGGCGGCTGTGCTCATCCTGCAAGCCTTTATGGAATATCGGAGCAGCTCCCGGAAACGGAGCGATCAGGGGATCTCATCCTAAAAGCCTTTAATTCCTGTTGCTGCGACCATCTGCCTTGCGGAATTAGGCTCATCTAATATATTGGCGTGCGTGCTTTTTTGAAATTCGCGCTGATCGCAACGGTGGCCTTTGGCCTTTGGATTGGATGGGGCCTTTGGCTGCCCACGTCTCCCGCACTGCCACAGACCATTCTCCTGCGCCCGGGCTGGTCGACGCGCCACATTGCGTTGGAGTTGCACCAGGCGGGCGTTATCCACAGCTCGGACGCATTCCTGCTGTACCACCTTCTCTCCAAGCCGAGCTCCCTGAAAGCCGGTGAGTACTGGTTCCCCTGCTGTGAAAACGCAATTCGCGTGCATGAGCGCATTGCCCGCGGCGAGGTGCTCCAGCATACGGTCATAGTCCCAGAAGGCTTCAACATTTTCGAGATTGCCGGTGCGGTCGAAGGCGCAAATCTCGGAACGAAGGAGGAATTCCTCAGCGCCGCCCACGCAAGTTCAGGTCTCATTACGGACCTAGATCCACAGGCAAAGTCGCTAGAGGGTTATCTCTTTCCGGATACCTATGAGTTCACGCGGACCCAGTCCATGGCCGACATTGTTGCCACCATGGTGCGGCGTTTCCGGCAAGCGGCGCGGGAAATCGGCCTGGTTCCGAATCCGGATTTGCATCGTATTGTGACCCTTGCCAGCATCGTTGAAAAGGAGACGGCGGTGCCGGATGAGCGCCCGATGGTGGCGGGCGTCTACAGCAACCGCATCGCCAAGGGCATGGCGCTTAACGCCGATCCCAGCGTCATTTATGCCTCCATGCTCGCCGGTAGCTACGATGGGGTGATTCACCAGTCGGAGCTGCAGTCGAATTCGCCGTATAACACGTATAAATTTGCCGGCCTGCCGCCGGGTCCGATCGCCAATCCGGGTCGTGATTCGCTGAAAGCAGCATTGCATCCGGCCATCAACGATTACTATTATTTTGTAAGCGACAATAGTGGTCATCATCGTTTCGCGAGGACGCTGGATGAGCATTCTCGGAATGTGGCGCTCTACCGGAAGGCCGTAGCCGCCACCAATCGATAGCAATCCCGTTTCGCCGCATAGACTCCAAATGCCCAAATGCAGCCCAGGAGCCAATACTTTCATGCTTTTGGGGGCATCTAAGTAAGTTCATACAAATGCAATATTTGCTTCGAATTCGCTTGCCGCTCGTGCTGATGCTTGCACTTGGGCTTTCCGGCTGTTTGTTCCGCACACACTACATAACCCCGCGCGAGAGTAATGCAGTGCTGCAAACCGCGACGCCGGAACAACTGATTGCCCGCGTTCATGAGCAGGCGGGGAAAATCAGGACGCTGAATGCCACCGTGGACATAGCCAGCAGTGTCGGTGGCATCAAGAAAGGCAAGGTGACGGAGTACCAGGAGATTCGCGGCTACATCCTGGTCCGCCAGCCCGCCATGCTGCGTATGATCGGATTGTTGCCGGTAATTCGCAACCGCGCCTTTGACATGGTTTCCGCGGGTGAACAGTTCAGGTTGTGGATTCCTCCCACTAACAAGTTCTACGTCGGCAGCAACGACATGGTGCCCCCCGGAACCACCGGCCTCGCGGCGCTCCGTCCACAGGCTATTTACGAAGCTTTGTTGCTAAACGACATAGACAGCCGGGATGAGATCGCGGTGATTGAGAACGGGATTGAGCGCGTCACGGACACCAAGAAACACATCGAGGTCGATGAGCCCGACTACCGCGTTGACATCATCCGCCATGGCGCTCAAGGCTGGTACCTGGCGCGCAAAATCCGTTTCAGCCGGGTTGATCTCCAGCCGGCTCGCGAGACCGTTTTTGGCCTGGACGGCTCCATCATCAGCGAAAACCGCTACGACAAGTGGAAGCAATACGGCGAGGTCTGGTTCCCCAGCGTGATCCAGATTTGGCGGCCGGGAGAGGAATATGAGATCACCATTGGCATTGTGAAGTTGGTGATCAATGACCAACTGACTGATGACCAGTTCGCCCTCGAACAACCCCCGGGCGCCCAGGTAATCCACCTTGACAGCGCTCCGGTGACTGCCGCCGGAGGAAGACCCAAGTAAGCGTTCTGCCTTCAGCTATCGGCAATCAGCTTGATATCCAACTCTTGGATTGCCGGCGACAGGCTACGAATGACCGGCAACTGTTGTTAGAATTTTCCCAATGAACAAAATGATTCTCTCCAACCTGCTGCACCGGCCCGTGCGCTCGCTGATCACCGTGATCGCGGTTGCCCTGGAGGTCACGTTGATCCTTCTCATGGTCGGGCTCGCAACCGGCATCCTGGAAGACGGTCGGGAGAGGCAGCAGGGAATGGGCGCCGATGTTATTGTGCGCCCGCCTGGTTCGTCCTACGGATTCACCCTTACCGGGGCGCCGGTTTCGATCAAGGTGGCAGATGTCCTGCGCAAGCTTCCTCATGTGAACGTGGTGGCGCCTATCGTCCTGCAGCTTACCGTGGTGGGCGGCCTGCCCGAAGTAATCTACGGGATCGACGTCAACACCTTCGAGGAGCTCGGTGGGCCATTTCGTTTCCTTTCAGGGGGAACTTATCAGGGACCCTACGATGTTTTGGTGGATGATTATTTTGCTTCGTCGCACCACGTAAAGGTAGGCGCAACCATCGAGGTGCTCAATCATTCCTTCCGCATCAGTGGAATTGTCCAGCATGGGCGCGGGGCACGCAAGTTTCTCCAGATGCATACGCTGCAGGAGTTGATTGGCGCGGAAGGCAAGGCCTCTGTTTTCTATCTGAAGCTGGACGATCCTAATAATGCTGGCCCGGTAGTGCAGGAAGTCCAGTCAACCGAAGGCATGCAGAACTGGATTGTCCAGTCGATGCGCGAGTACCTGTCGCTGATGACCGTCAACAATCTGCCGGCGCTCTCGGCGTTTATCGGAGTGGTGATCGGCGTGGCCGTCGCAATCGGATTCATGGTGATCTTCCAGGCCATGTACACAGCGGTGGCGGAACGCACGCGCGAGATCGGAATTTTGAAGTCTCTGGGCGCCTCGCGGATGTACATCACCAACGTGATCCTCCGTGAGACCGTGCTGCTTGCAGTGATAGGAATTGGCCTGGGGATTGCCATCAGCTATACAGCCCGGGCCATCATTGTGAACCGGATTCCAACGCTGCGCGTCGTGGTGCCGCAGGGCTGGATTGGTTACACCATCCTCATTGCGATTGTCGGCGCCATTTTGGGGGCGATATATCCGGCTCTGAAGGCCGCGCGCAAAGACCCGATTGATGCGCTGGCATACGAGTAGCCAAAAGTATCGGACGCGGCATCGCCAACCAAAGAGAACGCGCCCAAACTGCCATGTCGGAGCCATCAGAGCATCTCCTGAAACAAGCCTGGCAGGCGCGCCGGGAAGATCGGCACGTCGATGCGCAACGGGACTTGGAGCAGGCCGTTGACATCTGCCGTCGAGCTGACGACAAGATGGCGCTGGCAAAGACCCTTACGGCGCTTGGCCAGGTCGAGCGAGACCTGCAACATAACGACGTTGCCTGCGGCCATTATGTAGAAGCGGCCGCCATCTATCGTGCAAATGGCGACGCGCTTAGGCTCGCTCATGCTATCAGGCACATTGGCGACATTCACCGGCACGAGCAGCGGCGTGCGCCAGCAGAACGATGCTACCGCGAGGCCTTGGATATCTATCGCGCTCACCAGCCAACCTCACCGCTGGACTTGGCAAACGCTATTCGGGGTCTTGCAATTCTCCTGGACGATTCGGGCGAAGCCGACGAGGCTCGCGCTCTCTGGCAGGAAGCAAGAGAGCTCTATGCGTCCGTCAACGTCGAAGCTGGCGTCGCAGAAAGCTCCCGCAGGCTTGCCAAGCTGGCGGAAAAGCAAACGCACTGAGATTGCGTACGAGAAGCGCTGCTCGGAATAGAATGCGCCCGACTTCCAGTCATCCACCTGAAGCTGATCGGACGATAATGCGCAGTTTGAATTTTCGAGCGGGCGGCTTGTCGGATTCCCAAGGCCGGAAGTAGTCAATTTCGAGGTCAGCCGTTCCTGCGGCGACGGCCTCCAATTCAAAATGCCGAAACATGGGTGCGCCCGGAGGGCCAGGTGGGACTTCTGTGTTTTCTTTGACTTCGCGGAGGACGGGAGCCAGCTTGTGTTTCAGTTCCTGCGGGATGCTTCACTCATAACCAGTTCCAGAGTTTTCCGTCAACTTCACATGTAGCAACTGTCCCATCCGTAGAGACACGTCGTGACCGTTGAAAGACTGGTCCACCTGGACCGTGTTACTGTCTTGTGAGCGAGCGGCAGATATCAGGAGTCCACAAATGGCTAAAATGCAGGCCAGTTTCACCGTTCCAGTATATCCGGCGATTTGGCGGTAGAGGGATTCGTCCTCACAGCCTCTCATCTAATCCGTAGTCCAAAATCTGGAATTTGAATAAACATCGATCCCATCTCATTTCTTGCGCAACGCCCAAGCCATTGCAGCGATTGCGCTTTCCTCCTTCGCGAGACTGGCACGGCAACTGCACATTGACTTGTCGCAGGGCAAGGCAGTCGGCAAGTAGGGACCGGTGAGGACACGTCAATGACGATGCTGAATGTAATTAGCGCTGAAGCAATTCCGGCGGTGAACTCCGAAGTCATCGAAAAAACCAATACCCGCAGAGAGCACTGGATCCGCTACTACTGTCCGGCGTTGGTCATTATGGGGTCGGTCCTCTATGTTATTCACTCCTGGATGATGATCGCATAAGATTCAGACGCTACCCGCTACGCTGGGGAGCAGGTCGGTGGCGCCGAGGCGATTGCCACAATCACTGCCCTGTGAGGTCCCGGGCAAGGGCAGCGCTGCATCCTAAAAAATAATTTACAAAACGTGACGGCAGTCACTGACGTCTATCGGCGCCGGCGCTAAGTTAACGTGTAAACCACTAGTCATCAAACGTTCACCATCGGCGCAATTGTATGTCTTCGCGCTTGTCGTGATATCGCCAGCCATTCCTTGCATCAGCAGGGAAGGAGCCGAATGGCACAGAAGCTAAGTACCTGCACGTTCTGTGGTGTTGGTTGCGGAATCTATTTAGGCACTCTCGAAGGGCGCCTCGTTAACGCCTATCCCAGTCTGAACCATCCTACAAATGCCGGACGCCTCTGCGTTCGCGGCTGGCACGTGCACGAGGTTGCCAGTTCGCCCGACCGGTTGCGGAGTCCACTGCTGCGGAAGAACGGCAAATTCGAAGAAGTCAGTTGGGAAGAGGCGTTCGAGTTCATCGCCACCGAACTGATGCAGATCCGCGAGAGCTACGGTCCGGACGCGCTGGGATTCCTCAACTCCCCCCGCTGTTCGAACGAAGAAGCGTATCTCCTGCAAAAGCTCGCCCGCGCCGTGATCGGCACCAACAATGTTGACCACGGGACGGGAGTGTATTCTCACAATTCGATCAGTGTACTGCTGGAGATGCTCGGCATGCCGGCAAGCACGAACTCGATCAGCGAGTTGATGCAGAGCCAGGTGATCGTCGTCGACGGAGTGGACCTGGCGAGACGCGTGCCGGTGGTTGCCGGCACGGTGCTCCGTGCCAAGCTGGCCGGTGCCAAACTGATCGTCGTCGGCACCAGGCGCCACCGGATCGCCCATTCAGCGGATCTTTTCCTCCAGATTCTACCTGGCACCGAAGCCATGCTATACGGCGCTATTGCCAAGGTAATTGTCGACCGCGGGCTGATGAACAATGCGTTCATCAAGCGGCACTGTCTGGAGTACGAGCCTTTCCTCGCACAGATCCGTTTGTATGACGTCTTTGAAGCCGCCGAAACATGCGGTGTCCCCCCGAAGTTGATCGAGGAGGCGGCACAGATTTACGCCCGGGCACAGCGAGCAGCGGTGCTGTACTCGACTGGCATTGATGACCGGACCCGCGACAGTATTCGCTCCATCATCAACTTGGCGCTGTTGACCGGAAATCTCGGAAAGACCGGCGCCGGTGTTTTTGCCCTGAACGAGCACAACAATCTGCAGGGTGTTTGCGATGTCGGAGTGTTGCCCGATCGCCTACCGGGATACCGACTGGTGGCCAATCCCAAGGCGCGCGACGAAATCGGAGCGGTATGGAAGGTGCCCGTACCGGCAGCACCTGGCCTCAGCGCGCGTTCCATGCTGGCCGATCTCGGGGACGGGAAGCTGAAGGCTCTGTGGCTTGGGCGCTGCGACCCGGTCAGTACGGCCTTTTTTGGAGACCTCGCCAGTACGCTCGGGAGCCTGGACCTGGTGGTGGTGCAGCACCTGTTCATGACCGGGAGCGCGAAATACGCGCACGTGATCCTCCCGACAACCGCCTATGGCGAGGAGCGGGTGACGTTTACCAGCACGGAACGGCGCGTCCAGCTTGCTGACCAGGCTGTTGAACCGCCACCCGGACCGATGCCTGCCTGGGAGCAACTGGTTCGGTTGGCGTGGCGTTTGGGAGCAGAGTGGAGCTATAGCAGCTCGGCGGACGTAATGGATGAGATCGCAGCGGTAGTGCCGTTCTACAGCGGCATCAGCTACGCCAATCTGGAGAGCGATTTTGGCCGACAGTGGCCGTGCACAAAGGAACAGCCGCTGGGAACCGGGGTGCTATCTTCCAACTACGAAAGCCATTCCTACCACTTCGCACGGGTACCGAAGCCGGCGATCAGTCCGGCTCCGCCGGAATATCCTCTGACTCTTGTCTTCGGGCAGTCGCTCTACTACTGGAACCAGAACGTGCTCATTCAACACAGCGAAACCCTGCGTCGGGAACACCGTATCCTGCTGCTTGATTATCCCAACGGGTTCGTTGAGGTCAATCCTGAAGATGCCAGGGAATTGGGCATTCGGGAAGGACAGAAGGTCCGTTTGGTCACTCCGGATGCGAGAGCGCAATCCACTGCGCGAGTCACCGACGAGGTGCCCCGGGGGGTGGTTTGTGTACCTTATTTTGTCCGCGAGGTTGGGCGCCAGATGTTGGGAAAGGACGCTGACGGCAGTGCACTGGTTTCAATTCGCCTCGAAAAGGAGGCTGCATGAGGGCGCGAATCATCGCCCGCGAAGATGTACTCAAGATCGTGGATTTGCTGCAGGCAAGGGAATATAAGGTCCTGGCGCTCCTCAACCACGACCGGGGAGAAGACACGTATTTCGATGTCGTGACCCCGGCAAACCGCTCCCAGATTCAGTTGCATGCGCCGAACCCGTGCTATCCGCCCAAGCGCTTTGTTCTCCCGCACATCGAGCCTCTGCTGAAGGCCCATCGCTGCGATGGCAAGGTGCGCATTGAACCCGCCTACGACGAACAGAAGCGCGCGATCTTTGGCATTCGTTCCTGTGATGTCGCCGGAATTTACCATCTCGACCGTTTTTACCTGGGACGTGAGTATCGCGACACCTACTATGAGAAACGACGCAGCAACCTGTTCCTTGTGAATTTTGTTTGCACCGATACTCAGACCGATATCGGGGATAAGTGCTTTTGCATCTGCGCAGACACCGGGCCGGCGGCCCGCGCTCATTTCGATCTGCAATTGATGGACTTGGGCGACGAGTATATGGTTGTCGCCGGTACAGACGCGGGCGAGGCGTTCTTCGAGGAGGCGATTTTCCACCGTGGCCTCCCGCAACATGTCGCCCGCCGACGGCAGATTCTCGAGAGAGCCCGCAAGCAATTCAAAACCTCGACTTGCTGGTTTTCCGCGGACGTGCGCTACATTTCCCAGGGCAGCACGCTGGAGAGGACCTGGGAGGAGATCGGCGACCGCTGCATGGAATGCGGCGGCTGCACTTACGTGTGTCCGACGTGCACATGCTTCACGGTGAGCGACCGGAACGTCGGCCCGAATGAAGTCGAGAGGGTTCGGATGTGGGATTCCTGCGCGCTGGGCGGATTCACCCGCATGGCCGGCGGCTTCAATCCCCGGCGCGCAGTGCACGACCGGCGAAACCGTCGTTTTTTTCGCAAGTTGGCCCACTATTTCGTTCAACGCGAACTTTCCGTGGCGTGTGTGGGCTGTGGCCGTTGTGCCACCGTCTGCCACGGAGATATTGGCATGCCCAGCGTGGTGGAAATGATCCGCCGCGCCAGTTCGGAGCAGCATGAACCCGTTGCCCACTGAAAACGTTTACCTGCCCAAGGTCGCAGTGCTCGACCGCGTGGAAACTGAAATCCCCGAGGTCAAGACGTTCTACTGGCACTTCCAGGACGCAGAGGAGCAGGTCCGCTTCCGTCATTTCCGGCCCGGCCAATTCGCGCAGGTGTCGCTGTTCGGAGTCGGTGAGTTCCCCGCGTCCCTTCCGCCCAGCCCGACGGAGGACGAAACGTTTTTCACCATTCGGGAGGTCGGCAGTTGTACGGCCGCGCTACATGGCCTGCGTCCCGGCGATGAGTTCGGAGTTCGTGGCCCTTATGGCAACGGCTTTCCGATGGAGCAGTACTACGGCAAGAACTTGGTGTTCGTTGCCGGCGGCATCGGCCTCATCCCTCTGCGATCGTGCATCGTTTATGCGCTGGTGCATCGCGACAAATTCGAGCGCATTCAGATTTTTTACGGCTCCAAGACACCGAGCGAACTGATGTACGTGCCCAAATTGCGCGAATGGGAAAGTTCGGCCGGGGTCGAATGTCACCTTACGGTTGATCGTGGCGGCGAGGGCTGGAACGGGCATGTTGGAGTTGTGGGGAGCCTGTTCAAGAAGCCCGGCGTGCAGGTGCCCACGGCGAACACGATCGCCTTTGTCTGCGGCCCGCCTATCATGTTTCGCTTCGTCATCAAGGATCTGCTTGGCATGGGCATGCCTGAAGCAAGCATTGTGTCAACGCTGGAGCGCTACATGAAGTGCGGCGTCGGCAAGTGCGGACATTGCTGCATCGGCGTGGTCTACGTCTGTGCCGACGGCCCGGTGCTCACCTACGAGCAGATCAAGAACCTGGGAGAAGAGATCTGATGTTCGATCTTCGCGCACAACTCGAGGGGCTGCTGCACGGCCGGGTGTGCATCAT
>JBEKOS010000060.1:0-13176 GCA_049521535.1 Terriglobales bacterium
TCAATTTGCCCCATTTCAGCAGTCCCCAGCTTGCTGCCCCGCGATAGTGTAACTGGTCCTTGCGGTCTCCGGTGCCTACGGAAACGACCAGATACTCCGCTTGTGGAATCGGGTGGTAAAGCATCTTGGCCTCAGCATAAGCCGCCATCGCAGGATTGTTGACGCAAACCCCGCCGTCTATCAGGCACAGTTCCTGGTTCCATCCACTTTCCGACGCGGGCACCAGCAGCGGCGGAAAGTAAGTCGGAGCTGCAGAGGTGGCGCGCGCCACGCGTGCGACCGGCGCATCATACGAGGCATCCGTCTCGATCTTGTGGCTCTTGAAAAAGAAAGGCTGCTGCGACACGAGGTCGTAACTGGAAATCAACAGCGGAGTCATCGCCGAACTGAGCATGGCGGAGCCGAAGTATTGAACCAGGATCCTTTCCAGCGGTTCGGCAGGATACTTCGGCCCAAGCAACTGTCTTAAAGCGGGGAACGAAGGCTTGGGAAAGATTTCCGCAGCGTGGCTCATGAACAGGTCGGATAGCTCGGGCGGCGTGTACGGTTCGATCCCATTCTTGCACCGGGTTCCAAGTCCCAGGGCAATAATTCCGCCTGTGGATGTGCCGGCCACGAGATCGAACATCTCATAAACTGGAAGCTTTGTCTTAAGGGTGATATACGCCAGGATTTCGGCAGGAATGATTCCCCGCACACCACCCCCATCAATTGAAAGGACGTGAATCCGGGGTCCGGTGGCCATGACGACACTACTCATGCATGCCCTCCGCGCGAGGGCTTAGTCTTTTCGCAGCCCAACGAAGAGTCGCGGAAATGTGTACAGCCTAGCAGCCCCGGGGCAGTGCGACAAGAGAAAAGGCCTGCGCTTATTTTCCTTTCGCCGGCGCGGACGGTTTTACCATCTGCTCGCATCGGGGTGAGGCGCAACGCACCAGGACCCAGTCGCGCGGCTGCTCGCCCGAATATCGATCTTTCGGTGGCGTCCAGGTCATCTTGTCCGGGCCTTTCATCTTGACGACAAAATCGTCGTTCCAATTCCTGGCATCCAGATGAACCTTGTCCGGAGGGATCAGTTTGTAGTTTCCCGAACTCGCCATATCGCTGGTGCCCCCGAAGAACTGGTGCCACCGCAATTTGCCCTCGGGAAAAATCTCAAGGTACTCGTACATGGAACCGCCGCTGCCTGGACCGGTCACCACACTGCGCCACTTGCCGACGAGGGCGCTCTCCGTGAGCGCTGTCTGAGCCTGACTGGAAACGGTCCACAAAACAGGGATCATCAACAATAGTACAAATATCAGCCTTCGCATGAAATTATCCTCGCTTTTGGAGAGCGCCGGCCCTTGGCACTCTCCGCAGGAAGCTTACCATTCACAGGCTGCTTTTGGCGAAAAATTCTTCATCTAAATAGCCTGCTCTTCAGTACGGCTGCCGGGGACGATTTGCCCGCAGCAGGCCGCAAAAAATTACATCAGTGCAGGTCCGCGGGTGCTATACTTTTGCGAAATAACAGGGAAAAATCGGCCAGACCTTCATACCCATGTCCTGGTTTCGCCACCTTTCGTGGATTGCCGTCGCTGCCCTATTCTGTTGCGAGACGGTGCGAGTGCCTGGGGAGCCTCCGCCGCTGCCTGGTCATCCGCGATATGCCATTGAACATTTCGGGGAGCGCTTCGGTCTGGGCGCCGCCACCATTGAAAGCATCGCGCAGGATGCGCAAGGGTTTCTGTGGATTGGGACCCATACCGGTGTTTTTCGCTATGACGGCGAAAGCATCCGGCACTTTGGACGCGATGAAGGCCTGCCGGGAGAGAGGGTCAAACTGATTCTCACTCCTCCTGACGGACAAGTCTGGGTCCGGACTACCAAGGGTATCTCCCGGTTCGGGCAGAGTGGATTCAACACCCTGTCTTTGCCGGAAGGCACCGGCGCTCTGCCCGATGTTTACCAGTCATTTGCGGTGGATAATGCGGGCACCCTTTTTATCTGTACACAGCGCGGCCTCCTTCAAATCGGCGCCAACGGCACAAGGTACCTGGTGTTTGGAGAAGCGGGCACTGAGCAGCCGGTTCATATGCAAGCCGTGGTGTCAGCCCCAAGTGGCGCCATCTGGTTTGCCACCGACACCGGAATTGGATTCTTTCCCGCCGGCAGCCCGAACGCACATTTCATCTCCAGCCTGGATCTCAGTGCAGACCCGGTGGTCGCCTTGTTGCCAACCGCCGATCATAAACTCTGGATCCGGACCGCCAGCCGCGTCGGAATAGTGGAGTTGGCCGAGGCTGCCACCGAGCCGGTTTGGATGTCGCAACCGCTGCCCCGTGCCAATGGCATGGGCGGCCCCCGCCTGGACCATAGTGGCAAGCTTTTGCTTCCCACAAATCTCGGTCTTTACCGATGGACGGGCCAGGAATGGCAACTCATAGACCATCGAAATGGGCTGACCAGTAATGCCACCACCGCGGTTCTGGAAGACCGCGAGGGAGGCATTTGGATCGGCGCCGCCGGCGGAGGCGTGGACCATTGGCCGGGTTCGAAACAATGGTCAGGATGGACAGATACCGAGGGACTTCCGGATGCTCTGGTGCTGGGAGTTGTCCGTGACCAGCGAGACCGGCTATGGGTGGCTACCAACACGTCCCTTTCCATATGGGACCCTACTGACGAAAGCTGGCACTGGTGGACGGATAACGGGCTTTCCGGGGCCGGGGTCACGCAGGTATTGCTCGCGCCCGACGGCGGAGTTTGGGCGGCGTTTGGCAGCAAAGGACTATACCGGTTCGACGCCGCGGCCAGTCATCCCGGCGCCGAGCGGGTCCCCATGGACACGCGCGAATTTTCCACCTTCTTTCCCCGGATTGCCGTTGCGCCAAATGGGTCGGTCTGGACGAATGGCAACAATCGGCTGTTCGAAATCCAGTATGAGAAAGGACAGTTCCATATCCGCGAACAGACAGTTCCTGCCGAGCAGGCAGGCACTTCCCTGACGGTTTCCATCTCGCCGGACGGGGTGCTGTGGACGGCAGGCCTGGGCGGCTTATTCCGTCTCGTCGGCGGGCAGTGGCAGCGATTCGAAAAGAAGGATGGTCTGCTCGCGACGACGGTTACCCGCCTGAAGGCAATAGCCGGGGACGAAGTCTGGATAGGGTATCCCGATGAGGGCGCCACGACGCGTTTCCGCGTCGCCACCGACGGTCATACCTCGGTCCAACATGTTCCCCATGGATTATGCAGCTTGGGCATGGATGCTCGGCAGATGGTCTGGCTGGAGATGGACGTGGGTATTGGCATTGTTCCCAGGGACGCAGCAGTACCGAATGACGCGCTGCGTGTCTTTACGAGGCACGATGGGCTGCTCTGGGACGACGTCAATTGCGATGCCATGTGGCAGGAGCGCGACGGCAGCATCTTGATCGGCACCAGCAAGGGCCTGGCTCGGTACGACCCCGGCGAGGAAGCACAAGTACTGCCCCCGCCGGAGGTGGTGATCACTTCTGCGGTGTTCGGTAAGACGGAGCGGTTGCACGATCAGAATCCGCAAATCAGGTATGCTGATCGCAGTTTTCTGGCTCGCTTTGCGGCACCCATCTTTCGGGACCCGGAGCGCGTCACTTGCCGCCATCGCCTGAGCCCGGTGGAAACCGATTTTACGGGAACCACCACGCGGGAAGTGCGTTACCCGTTGTTGCCGGCAGGAAGCTACCGGTTCGAAGTAAATTGCGGCTCCCCGGGTGTGGGTTGGAGCGAGACTGCAACCTACCCGTTTGTAATCCGCGCGGCATGGTGGCAAACCTGGCCGTCAATGATCGGATACGCGGGTGTTCTTGTGCTTGCGATCCTTGCATTCGTTCAATACCGTACCCGGCGGGACCGGCAGGCGCGCCGCCAACTCGAGCTCGCGGTAGCGGAACGAAGCGCGGAACTGGCCACCGCCAACCGCGAGTTGGAGGAAGCTTCGCTCACGGACCACCTCACCGGTGTTCGCAACCGCCGCTTTTTCCATGCCATGATTGCACCGGACGCGAGCCAGGTAGTGCGTTCGCACCAGGGGCCGTCGTTCAATCGCGAGTATCAGGATCTGATTCTCTATGTAATTGACATTGACCACTTCAAGACAGTGAATGACGATTACGGCCACGACGCGGGCGACCGTCTGCTGGTGGAGATTGGCCGCCGTCTCGATCAGCTTGTCCGCAAGTCGGATTTCCTGATCCGCTGGGGAGGCGAAGAGTTCGTAGTGGTATGCCGCTTTGCCCAACGCGAAAACGCTACTATACTGGCTGAACGAATTCTCATTGACATTGGCGGCCAGGATTTCGACTTGGGAAATGGCCGCGTGGTGCGCAAGACCTGTTCTGTGGGATGGGCATCCTATCCGTGGATGCCTCCGGAGAAGGCAGACTTGTCGGTCGAGCAGGTGCTGCGTCTCGCCGATCATGGTCTTTACCTGGCCAAGAGAAAGGGACGAAACCAGGCGATTGGAATTCTGCCGGCGAATTCAATCCCTCCGTCGCATCGAAGATACAGAACGTTGGAAGAATTGCAGGAAGACGGAATCCTTGTGGAATTTAATACCCCTGGTCCGGCGGTTCGCGGTGCAACCCCGCCACCGTAGTCCATGACAGAACCCTGCGCTCCTAAGAATGGTCCTAATGGGGCAGTCATCCCGCCGGGATGACTGCCCCATTTTGTGGAAGCGACCTGACTTCCAAAGCCTACGACTTCTGGTAGTAAACCTCCTCCGGGAATATGCTTTGCAGGTTTGCTGACTTCCGCCAGGCAAAGAGGCTTATGCGTTGGACCTTGAGGCCGATTCTTGCGTTCGCAGTCGTTTTTTCGATTTTCAGCTTGCGGACTGGGGCCCAAGTTACGGAGGGAACGGTCATCGGAACGGTGTTCGACGCGCAAGGCGCCCGCGTCGCCCAAGCCACTATCACGGTCATGGCCGTGGATATTGGCAGCAGCCGTACTGCCACCAGCAATGGAGTTGGTGATTTTCAGGTTCCATCGCTAGCGCCGGGGCACTATCACGTGCACGTGGACGCCAAGGGTTTCGGGCCCGCGGAGGCCGACATCAGGGTCTTCGTCGGCACAAACCCCAAACTGGATTTTAAGCTCCCACCGGCGCGCGTCGGGGAGACCGTGACGGTAACCGGGGCGAGCAGTTCGATTACGCTGGATCCGCTTGATTTGAGCAGCACGACGCTGAAAGCCACGGTTGACCGCACCGACCTGGTGGAACTTCCGCTCGCCGCCCGAAGTTTCGCCAACATCTCATACCTGGCTCCCGGCACCGAGCCGGTGGAACCCTCCGATCCCACCAAGGCACGCATCACGGCGGTTTCCACCGGCGGCAGCTCAGGGCTGAACAACGAGCTTTCCGTGGATGGCGCAGACAACTCCGACGATTACATCGGCGGATTTCTGCAGAATTTTTCGCCTGATGCCATCCAGGAGTTTGCTTTTCGCACGACCCGGCAGGAGGCCGATACCGGGCGCACGACCGCCGGTTCCGTGGTAATCACTACGCGCCGCGGCACCAACGATTGGCATGGTGAGGCGGGTTTCTACGACCGCGAAGCCGCTCTGAATGCACGGTTCCCCATCGAGAATCCGGCGCCCAATCCCAAGCAGCCTTTTTCCCGGCAGAACTATGTGGGGTCCCTTGGCGGCCCAATCAAGAAAGACAAAGTGTTCTTTTTCTCCAACTTCGAATATGTGCACGAAGACGCCAGCATTGCTTACAGCGATAGTTCGCAAGCCCAGCTTAATGCGCTGGCGACGCTGGCCGCAGACGGCGTCGTTCCAGGGGTAAGTTCAATTACATTGCCTACTTCTGTCCCCGTCCCGTTCCGTGATTATCTCGGTATGGCGCGGCTGGATTGGCTGCAGTCTGAACATTCCCAATGGTTTTTGCGCGGGGCGATCGATAGTTACATCACCCACAACGCCCTCGTGGAGCAAGGCGCCCTGCCCAGCACCGGCGCAACTCAACACAACAACTATGTGAACGTGGTCCTAAGTGAGATGTATGAGTTCAGTCCTACCTGGGTGGGGAAATTTCTAATCGATTATGGGGAATTGCACCTCACCGAGACGCGTAATAGCGATTTGGGCTTTGCGCTGGCGTTTCCCTTCACAACCACTAATATTGTGAATTCCGGGTTTGAGACCTATGGAGACAACAACTTCATAACCCCGATTAGCGCTTTCCCCGTGCTGCGCAATCAGGAAAAATATCAGTTCCGCTATGACGTGACCCATGCATCGGGAAAGCATTCGCCCAGCTTCGGCGTCAATTTCATCCATGAGCCGGTGTTGAGCGGGGCACTGACCGGTACAGCGGAGACTCTGATTCAATACGGTTCGAACCCACTTGCATACCTGCAACAATACCAGGCGAATCCGTTGTCGGTGGATCTCAGTTGCGGGGGTTCAACCGTAACCTGCACGCAAACGCCAGCCGGAGACGGCAGCTTCTCGCAAAATGTCCAACGGCTGGGATTTTACGCGGAGGATTCCTGGCGGATGACGCCGCGCTTTCTGGTGAACTACGGCGTTCGCTATGACACAACATTCGGTCTTTTTACTGCCGATGGGAGGTCTCTGTCGCAAAATCCGGTGCTGTTATACCTTCAGTCGCAGAACATTAACCTGGTGAATGGCGCCCCGCACGACTACCGGGGGGCGGTTGCTCCGCGGCTGGGCTTCGCCTACTCGCTGGGACGGACCGATAGCACAGTCTTGCGCGGCGGCTTTGGGATGTTCTACAACGACCTGGCGCAGAACGGATGGGTAAGCGCATTTCAAGAAGTAAATGATACCAACGTCTTGCAAGCCGTCCCCGCGGAGAGGGGCACGGCGCCGAGCTGCCCGCCATCCGGCAGTCCGTTCTGCGGACTCATTGATTCGAATTACAAGACTCCTTACAACATGCACTTTACGGCGGGTGTGCAACAGCGGTTCAACGCAAAGTGGGCGATGACCGCCGACTATGTCCATGAGGAAGGAGTGCACGGTTACCGCGCCTACACCTATGTCCCGGGCTATACCCTTCCCGCTTCGGTTCCGTTCCCGGTGAATGTTTTTCGTTCCGACAATCGCTCCAGTTACAACGGGCTGCTGTTTCATCTGCAGGGCAACATGACGAAGCGCTTCAGCTTGGTGGCCAACTATACCTTTTCCAAGGCACAAACCTGGGGTTGCACCCTGGCAGAGCTCTTCGATTATGTAAACGGGGTTTGCAATCCGCTGAATGCGTTCGCCCCGGGAGATTACGGCCCTTCGGGTGAGGACGTTCGTCATCGCTTTGTGCTGGCCGGGATCCTGCATCTACCGGTCGGTTTTGAAATCACCAGCATTTTCCAGGCGGAAAGCGCGCGGCCATTCACTCTGACCACCTCCGCCGACGTAAACAATGATGGGTTGGGGACATGCCCACCAACCGTACCTCCATGCACAGGGATGGGAGAGGCCCGTGCGGTGGTGAATGGCGTTCCCACGACCCTCGACGAATTCCGGGGCACGCCTTACATTCAGATGGACATGCGCGTCGCGCGCCCGTTCAAAATCAAAGACCGGTTCACCGCGTTGCCTTTCATTGAATTCTTCAACCTCTTCAACCGCAACAACCCTGGCGCCTTTTACGTAACCGACATCGAAGACATAGGGCCCTACGGCGTCAATAACCCAGCTAACGCCACAGCCATATGTCTTAATGCATCTTGCAGCTTGTCCCAGCCCATCACCAGCCTCAATCAATTGCGCATCCCGAACGGCGCGCTGGGCGATTACTTTGGGCCGGGCACGACGGTTGGCATCCCGTTCGCAGCGCAGCTAGGCGTGCGTATTTCATTCTGACGTGGAATCGCCTGCTCGAAGTTTCGCACCCTTGTCCGCGTCTCTTACAGACTGGGTGTGAACTTACTTGCGCTGGCAAAGAATTCCACAATCAGCGGGTGAACCGGGCCAGGAGCGCGCTCGGGTTGAAAAAGCGTCAGGAAGAAAAATGGATGTCCTTGAAGTTCGCAAACCCGCACCTCGCTATCCCTGCCTACGGCACCGACAATCAACTCAGCCGCAAAGAGCCTTTTACGATAGGCGGGATTCACTCCGAAGCGGCAATGATAGGTCTCAAGACGCCCGCCTTCTCCGCAGAGTGCGGCAAAGCGAGTTCCGGCAATGGGCCGGATGCTCTCTTGCGCCTCCACCATCGAGCAAGCCAGAGGCGCGATAACCGGCTCCAAAGCCGCGGGGTTGTTCTCCAGGTGATCTGCGCTATCAACGTGCAGCACATTGCGCGCGTATTCCACAATGGCGTGTTGGAATCCGCCACACGTTCCCAGAAAGGGAACCTGCCTCTCCCGAGCAAAGCGAATCGCTGCAAGAGCGCCTTCGGCGGAGCGGTATGGACTGGCGGGAACGCACCATAGGCCGGCGAACCGGCTCAAATCGCATACGGCAATCGTGTCGGTATCAAGCCACTCCGTGCTTACATTAGCGTCCACAGCCCTCGCGCAGGCCGACAAAACCTTTGGAATTGCCAGGTGCGCCGGAACGGATGGGTTGTAATCGCCAACGAGGCCGATTGTGACTGAAGGAGCACCGTGCATTAGCGTAGTTTCTCACGGAGTTGGGACGAGCGGTGAAGGAACCTGGGATGGGAGCTTAAGACTTCTTGGACTTGGAGGATGGCTGTCGGCCGTCGCTGGGCAGCTTGCCACTGAACGTGAGCGCGAATACTTTGTTGCATTGATCGCAGCGGTAAACCTTGCGCCCTCTCAGCCAGCGCTTCAATTGCCGGAACCAGCCAGTGTTGCCGGCGCGCGATAAGTGAATGTATTTGGTTCCACAAAAGGGACAAACTGGCACAGTTCACCGTCCTGCTGCACCAAACGTGCGTATGATCGGCGGAGTTGCCGGTCCCTGACGCCGGTCACATAGTTGTCAGAGCCTAATCGATAAAGTCTAGCAGATCAGGCTTTTGTGAAGATGTCCGGTTCCAAATGGCTCGTACCTTGCCGCCTGTGCCAGCAGTGCAGCCTAATCATCAGCGTTTGAACGCGGAACTTACAAAGCGGGCTATGTGCCACGCGTCCATGTATTTATACGGCGTCTGACCGGTCGTGTAATGGCCGCATGGTAACACTGCGACGCGGTGGTTGAGCCGTCGGCGCTCAAATTCAGCCACCACCTGGCGGGAAAGATCCGGCGGGAATGTCAGGTCGTACGTGGCGTAGACAATCAAGGAACGCTTGGGCAGCGCTGAAAAACGGTCAAAGTAGCACATGGGACTGATGGCATGCCACAACGGCCGCATACGCTCCAGCGTAATCTGCCCCTCCAAGCCGGCGCGCACATGGCGCGTGGATTGCCCCCGCCAAACGACGTCGGCAACATAGGTAGAAGCGTGGTTGAAAACATTCACCACCAGGCGGGGGTCGTGGGCGCTGGTTATAAAGGCATAGCACGAGCCCAGGCTGGTTCCAAGCACGCCCAACTGCGTATAGCCACGTGCTTCCAGCCAATCGAGACAGCAGCGCAGATCAATCACCGCCTGCCGGGCCGCGTCAATGGTACGCGCCAGATTGGCGGAAACCGCATAGTCGGCGCGCTCGGTCTCGGCAGGCTTCCTCCGGTCGTGGTAGGGCATACTCAGCCGCAGCGAAGCCACACCGAGTGCCTGCAGAATTCGGCAGAGTCCGTTGTGGCTTCCGGCATCGGCGTTCCATTGCGGTAGTACGACCATCGCCCGCTTTCCGCGTGCGGGAAACCAGCCGGCATTGACGGTGTTATTTACCGGGTATGGGGTCTCCACCGCCGAGGTAAAGCGCAAGAATTCGGCTTTTGCCTCCTGTTCCAGCCGGTAATCAGTTCGCGGGGTATAGGCGAAAAACGAGCTGCTGTCCGCCAGAATGTGCTGGTTGAAATCGCGCAGAGCCTTCTCGGCCTCCGCGCCGGTAGCGGATGCCAAGCCGTTAACTCCCGGCCACTCGCGCGCCCAATCCAACCCGTAGTCAAGGGGGCGCACCACGCGGTTCGAGTCCCGCGTTGTGAGCCGGTACTCCCAGTCGTGCATCCAGCGTTGATAGCGTTCGTGCAGCATACGGATCAGACTCTATTATCGCTTGGGGCACTGCTACCTATCCAATGCACCAGGAAGCCGATTGCAAGTGCAATGCCGAGCGCCGCCCAGAAGTATACGAGTTTGAGCGTGATGGCGAATGCCGTAATTCCAACGGCAAAAGCCCACATCATAGATTCTCCAACGAAGCCTTGTCGCCATCGTGGGGTTGCACCCGCCTCGGGAACGCAGGGCACCAGAGAGGGAATCAGCCTGGGGACCGCGTTGAAGTAGGCACGGTAAGAATCGCCCTGATTAGAAAGCAGACCGTCTTCCTCCCTCCCAATGAGCCGGTACACCAACAGCGCATTTCCCACCACGATTACCAACCAGCCAAACCGGCTGGCCATCGCGCCAAAACCAATTGCCAGCAGCATGTTGCCGAGGTAGAGCGGATTGCGCACAAAGCGGTACGGCCCATCAGCCACCAGGTGTGCGCTTTGCACCTCCCGCGCAGTCATCACGCGAGCACCGAGGTACGCCGTAGCCCAAGTGCGAATGGCTGCTGCTGCCGTCACCAATAGGGCCGCAACTCCGAATGCTATGTGAAAGTCCAGGTCGCTGCGCCAACTACGACCCGAATGGTTTGTAAGCCAACCCAGGAGCCACTCCACCAAGTTAGGATCGCCAAGGTTATAAGCCAAAAAGCCAGCAGTGAATATAGCGGAGAAAATCCACCAGCGATAACGAAACTCGAATTCCGTTGCCTTCACGCATGCTCCGAGCCAGCGCGCAGTATCTCATCACAGACCACCGCCGTTTCGCGCGCCGCAGCTACGTCATGCACGCGGACTATGTGAGCCCCCATCAAAATACTGGCTGCAACTGTGGCCATCGTACCATGCAGCCGTTGCTCCACCGGTACTGGATCCTTAGTACGGCTTACGGTGCGTCCAACGAACGATTTGCGGGAAGTGCCTGCCAGGATTGGAAAGCCCAGTCGCTGCAACTCGCCAAGCCGCGCCAGCAACGGATAGTTGTCGTCGAGTATCTTCCCGAAGCCGTATCCCGGGTCGATGACGATGCGGTTGTGGGCAATACCTGCGCTTTCCGCTGTTGAGGCCCATTCACCGAGTTCGCGGCATACCAGTGCCACGACACCGCCATCGAGTGAAGGCAAGGACTTCCATTCCTCCGGCCGGCCGCGCATATGCGTCAGCACTACTCCGCAATGCAGATCTGCAGCTGCCTTGGGCATTTCCGTGTCCCACCGCAGGGCGCTTATGTCATTGATAATTTCTGCACCCGCTGCAACCGCCGCCCGCGCCACGGTGGCCTTGTAGGTGTCGATGGAAATCAGGGCCTCGGGCATTCGGCTTCTGATTCCTTCAATGACGGGTAGGACTCGACGAAGCTCTTCCTCCGCGCTCACCGTAGCGGTTGAACCTCCGCCGGGAGCCACACGGGCGCCAGGCCGCGTGGATTCGCCGCCAACGTCAATGATATCGGCGCCCTCCTCAAGCAGCAGCATTGCGTGATGAACGGCGGCATGCGCGCTCGGAAAGCGCCCGCCCTCAAAGAACGAATCGGGCGTAACGTTGACGATGCCCATGATGAGAGTTTGCGGGCCGAGGGTCAGTGACCGGGTGCGCAATTGCCATTCGAAGCCAAGCCGCATGAGCGGATTTTACGCGAGTTGAGTACGAAAGAGCCTTGGCCCAGCCGTACGATCGGGGTGATTCCAAGCCCGAAGTTCCGGCCATCGTCCGTAATCTGCGCTCCCGGTTCCGGTAAAATTCTTTTAACGATCGCGACTTATGCGCAGATTGCGTCTTATCCCGTGGATACTGGTGCTTTTGGCGGCCCGAATCGCTTTCGCCGAGAGCCCGGCTTTAGCCAAGCGGATCGAGCAGATACTTGCAGATCCGCAGGTAGCGCACGCCATGTGGGGTGTCGAGGCGGTTTCGCTGAGCAGCGGCCAGAAGATATATTCCCTCAATGCCGATAAGCTGTTTGCGCCCGCTTCGAACACCAAGCTTTTTACCACGGCTGCCGCACTGGCCCTTATTGGTCCTGACTACCGTTTTCGCACTACCGTTGAGGCCAATAGCGTGGTGGATAAACGCGGCCGCCTGGCGGGCGATCTCATTCTGGTTGGCCGCGGTGATCCCAATTTGAGCAGCCGTGTGCTTCCCTACCGGCTGCATACCCAGCGCACCGATCCCCCCGGCGGCATTCATGCACTCGATGAACTGGCCGACCAGCTTGTGCAGAAGGGATTGAAGTACGTCGATGGCGATGTGGTGGCCGACGACTCCTACTATGTCTTCGAGCGCTATGGCGAAGGCTGGACGCAGGACGACCTGATGTGGGAGTGGGGAGCGCCGGTATCTGCGCTCACCATCAATGACAACGTGCTCTTCGTGAATATTCTGCCGGCGGATCGGCCGGGCGAGCATGCCTTCGTCAACATCAGTCCATACGCCGAGTATTACCGCCTGGACAACCGGATTGTCACCACACCGGCAGGGACCGGACCGCGTAAGATCTTCATAAATCGCGAGCCCGGCTCCAGCGAGGTTGCCATGTGGGGCACCATTCCCGCGGATGACAACGGCGCCAATGAGCAATTGGCTATCGATGATCCCGCAGAGTTTGCCGCGCATTTGTTCCGCAGCATGCTGGAAAAACGCGGAATAGTCGTGTACGGGCGGGCACGGGCGCATCATGGCGAAGCCACCAGTTTTCCGACCTTTACGATTACCGTTCCGGCTGCTGAGCGCGGCGGCGAAACTGTTCCCTTGCCGCCAGTCTCTTCGCCTGCACCGGAGAATTTTCCGCTGGTATTGGCAAGCTATGAATCACAGCCGGTTCGCGACGATATCCGGGTGGTGAACAAAGTCAGCCAGAACCTTCACGCCGAAATGCTGCTGCGGCTGTTGGGAAAGCAGAAGGGGACGGCTGGAACGATTGAAAGCGGACTCGATGTAGTGAGCGGATTTCTTGCGCAAGCTGGTGTCCCGAGGGACGAGTACGCGTTTTACGACGGTTCCGGCCTTTCGCGCGAAAATCTGGTGACCCCGGGCGCCATCGTCAAACTTCTGCGGTAT
>JBEKOS010000061.1:0-13129 GCA_049521535.1 Terriglobales bacterium
GGGTCACCTCAAGTCCGTAGATATCGGCCTGGTGCTCAAGATGGCGGCTGAAGCCGTTGGCAAGAGGCTCGCCCAGAAACGACAGCACGGCGAAAATCAGCATCAGCAGCGGCAGCGAAGCCCAATCCGCAAGGCCGCGAATTCCCCAGCGCACGCCCCAGCGGGCCAGCGCCCTGCCGGCGATGAGCTTACTTATTGCCAACGCCGCCAGCATCAATGCGGCGGCGAATGCCATTCCTTTGTAGACGTGGTCGAGCACATAGTGGCCCATTTCGTGGCCGAAGATGAAGAGGACTTGAGGCACCGTCAAATCCCGCGCCGTGGTATCCCACACAACCACACGCTTGGTGGCTGCGATTCCCGTAACGTAGGCGTTATAGGTGGTGAACTTTTCGCTGGCGTTCATGAGGAAGATCCGCGAAGGGGGAATCTGGAGCCCACCGCGTTGCGCAACCTGCTCGATGGCTGGAACCAGGTCCGGGCGGGTCTTCTCCAATGGCTCAAAACGGTTGAACAAAGGATCGAGAACGACCGGGGTGACGAATACCACGAACACCAGCACGGGCAAAGCGGCCAGCCAGGAGTAAAACCACCAGCGCGCCGGGCTGCGCCTGATCAAGGCGTAGAAGCCCCACAGCACGGGCACCAGCACCAGCAGAGTTATCGACTCCATCTTCGCGCGATCCCAGAACCATGAGCCCCAGACTTGCACGGAAAGTCCGTAAGACAATTGCAGATAATGCCTGTAGAGATCAATCGGCAGCGAGAGAAGATCGCAAGTGATGAGCAGCAATGGAACGAAAATCACTGCCTGGAGCAGGCGTCCGCGAGCCAGCCGCTCGGCCAGGGAGCGGTATCGAGGCGCAATGCGCAAAGCCAAAAGCGCCGTCAGGACGGCGATCTCGTAAGCCGTACCGGCCAGATACAGCACCGTCCGCGTGTGATAAAGAGCCTCCGATTTGCGCAGTTGCGCGGGCGGCAGCGAATAGGAAAAAACGGCGGGGCTTTGCCTGATGGCGGAATCCCGACTCTGTACGGGCCCGCTGGAGGTAGGATTTGCCGCCGAAGCTAAACAGAACGTCGCCAGGCAGAGCAAGCACGGAATCAACCCCATGGCGCGGCGAAATCGGGAGCGAATGCTCATGCTGTTTTGATTTTACGCAATCAATCGACAAGACGCAGCCACCCGAAGCCGTCGCGCCAAGCACGTTTCAACCGGGGAAACTCACCACCCAACGTGAGAAGGCGACCTTTCAATCTGAGTTCCCGCAGAATGGCGCAAATGATTTGCGTATCGCGCCTTGGTGGTAGAAGATAAGCTGTTGAAACTCCCAAAAGGACTACATCCATAATGTCGACACAGAAGAATACAGGTACGTCCGGCGCTGCCAACGTCGCCGAGATTGCCGCGCCCAAGGGCAAACTGGGAATTATGATTCCCGGGATGGGCGCGGTCGCCACCACGTTCGTGGCCGGCGTGGAAGCGGTGCGCCGTGGCTACGCCGCCCCTATCGGTTCCTTAACCCAAATGGCGACCATACGCCTGGGCAAGCGCACCGATGGCCGCTCTCCGCTGATTAAAGATTTTGTCCCGCTGGCGAAGCTTGACGATCTGGTCTTCACCGGATGGGACATTTTTGAGGACGATATGTATGCGTCCGCTCTAAACGCCGGCGTACTGGAGCGCTCGCTGCTCGATCAGGTGAAGCCGTTCTTGCAATCGATTAAGCCGCGTCCCGCTGTATTTGACCATAATTATGTGAAAAACCTCGACGGGCCCAATGTCAAGAAGGGCAGGAACAAAATGGAGCTGGCGGAGCAATTGCGGTCGGATATTCGCGACTTCCGGCGCACTAGCGGCGCTGAGCGATTGGTGATGATCTGGTGCGGCTCAACCGAGGTGTTCTTGACGCGGTCGGAAGTGCACACCACCCTCGCGGCATTCGAGAAGGGCCTGGCCGGGAATGACGAGCATATTGCGCCCTCCATGATCTATGCGTATGCGGCGCTGATGGAAGGTGTGCCCTTTGCCAACGGCGCGCCCAATCTTACTGTCGACATTCCCGCCTTACATGACTTGTCGCGCCGCAATTCTGCTCCGGTTTGCGGCAAGGATTACAAGACCGGCCAGACGCTGATGAAAACCATATTGGCGCCAGGATTCAAGGCGCGTCTTCTCGGTTTGCGCGGGTGGTTCTCGACCAACATCCTTGGCAACCGCGACGGGGAAGTGCTCGACGATCCGGGTTCCTTCAAGACCAAGGAGGAATCGAAGCTTTCCGTCCTCGATCAGATTTTGCAGCCGAAGTTGTACCCTGAACTCTATGGCGATATTTGTCATAAGGTTCGCATCAACTACTATCCGCCCCGTGGTGATAACAAAGAGGGTTGGGACAATATAGATATATTCGGCTGGCTCGGATATCCGATGCAGATCAAAGTCGATTTCCTGTGTCGCGATTCAATTTTGGCGGCGCCAATCGTGTTGGATCTGGTTCTTTTCCTGGACCTGGCGCAGCGCACGCCGGAACTTAAGGGTCTCGGAATTCAGGAATGGTTGAGCTTCTATTTCAAGTCTCCAATGAGCGCGCCGGGGCTTTATCCTGAACATGACCTGTTCATTCAGTTAATGAAGCTCAAGAACACGCTTCGCTTCCTAAAGGGCGAAGAATTGATTACCCATCTGGGTTTGGAGTACTACGACTAGAAGTGTGAATTTGGCGGGCGTATAATTCGACTATCGGGTGGTTCTTGCCTGCTCAAGGAGCACTTATGAAGTTTCTGACTCTGACCCCTGTTGCTGCGGTTCTCGCCTTGGTCCTTGCGACGATCCCTGCTTCTTCGCAAACGTCGGTACCGCAAGTTCCAAGTTCGCCACCGGCGCAGCCTACACAGGGACAGCCCAGTCAGCCTCAGGCGGGGCAGTCTGGAAGCGGCGACAATGCTTCTGCGCAGGGTCAGACGTCACCAGGTTCGCAACCGACGGCCCAGCCCGCCCCCGGACAGCAAGACCAGACTTCACCTGCCAATAACCAGCAGGCAACCAAGCCCGATTACACTCCGCAAAGCACAACTCCGGACAAGGAAACGCACAACGGCAATATCAATGACATCGACGATATTGGAAACCGCAAGATCGGGGGCCGCGGAGTCGGCGATTGGTATTCGCTGGAGAGCGAGATCCGCATGGGCAAGCAGTACGCCCAGCAGGTCGAATCCAGCGTTAAGCTGATTCAGGACCCGGTGATTACCGAATACGTCAATCGCATCGGCCAGAACTTGGTGCGCAATTCCGATGCACGCGTGCCTTTCACGATCAAGGTGATCGATGGCGATGAGATAAATGCTTTTGCACTTCCCGGCGGATTCTTCTACGTCTATAGCGGCCTGATTCTGGCCGCGGACGAAGAAGCCGAACTTGCCGGGGTGATGGCTCATGAAATTGCGCACGTCGCTGCGCGTCATGCCACCCGCGGCATGACTCGCGCCAATATCGCCAACCTCGCCACCATTCCCCTGATCTTTGTCGGTGGCGGCATAGGCTTGGCAGCGCGGGAGGCGGCCAGCCTGGCAATGCCGATGAGCTTTATGCAGTTCTCCCGCGACTTTGAGGCGCAAGCTGATTATCTGGGCCTGCAATACATGTACAAGGCCGGGTACGACCCGCAGGCATTTATTGCCTTCTTCGAGAAAATAGAAGCCAGGGAGAAGAAAAAGCCGGGGACGATGGCCAAGGCTTTTGCCACTCATCCGCAAACGCCCGACCGCATTGAAAAGAGCCAGTATGAGATCGCACATGTCCTCCCGGCCAGAGACCAATATATTGTCAGCACCTCTGAATTCGATACCGTGAAGGGGCGGCTGGCCGGTATTGAAAACCGCCACAAACTGACCGACCATAAGGACAACCAGCCCAGCCTGCGCCGTGCCTCGAAGCCTTCGGGGAACAGCACCGACAGCAACAGCGGAAACAACAGCGATGACGCTCCGCCGACCCTGAAGAAGCGGGACGACTAACGCAGCGTTCGCATTTTGCTTGAGAATCAGCAGACGATAACAAGGATCTCAGCGAAAAACCGCTCCGCTCGAATCAGCCTACATTAGCTGTCTTTACCTTATGCCTTAGGGTTGCGGATTATCCACGAGGCAGGGTCTCAGGCGTTTTCTTGAGGCGCGGGGGTAGCGCATTTGGAATCTTTGCATCTCTGCATGATTGCCGCGCGCAGGCGGTTGCGGAGGTCTTCGGGTAGCTCGTAAAGTTCCGACTCGCGGTAGATTTCGATGGTCTTTTGGGTGGTGTTGCAGATCACGAAGCAGTCATGGCACCAGGCGAGATGTTCATCCAATTCGCTCTTGGTGTTCTCATCGAGAGCACCGTCAAGGTAGTCGGTCAATTCCTTTAGGAAATCACTACAATTCACCGGGTTCCATCTCCATTTTTCCGCCTCTTGAAATACTTGTTCAGGCGGTCCCGCAGTTGCAACCGAGCTCGCAGCAGTCTGGACTTCACCGCGGGGATGCTTAAACCCAGCGCGTCGGCAGTTTCCTCGGTCGAAAGTCCTTCTACGTCGCGCAGGATAAACACCGTTCGAAATCCTGAAGGCAGCCCTTGAATCGTCTTTCCCAGTATGTCCCGCAACTCCGCTTGGCTATATTGCTGCTCCGGGTTCGGGCTCCAGTCCGCGACCTCGCGCGGCATGGAATCCTCTTCGGTGCGGACTTCCTGATCCAGCGAAACCGTCCGTTCCGGACGGCGCCGCCGCAGCTTCATCAGGGCTTCGTTTACTGCAATCCGCACCAGCCAGGTATAAAACTTGCTTTGTTCCTGAAACTGCGCCAGATTGCCGTATGCCTTCAAAAACGCGTCTTGCACCACATCTTCCGCGTCTTCGCGATTCTGCGTGATGTGCTGCGCGATGCGGAAGATATTCCGGTCGTAACGCCTGACCAGTTCCTCGAAGGCTTTGATATCTCCGGCCTTCGCGGCCCGCACGAGCACCAGCTCATCGCTGACTGGCTCCCTCTCTTTGTTTTCGATGTTCGCCATTTAAGTGCCGATTCACATTTTGGGCTATTGCCCGATGAATTTGACTTACTACCTCAGTAACTAAAACATTAAGACAGACTGATATTGTACTCTGTGGCGCTGCCTTTCGGCTTCTGAATCCATGACAGCTCCAGGTCCCATTGGTCGTCACGTATGAAATATTCCCTGAGATCTTCTGATGGCAGTGTCGGACACGTTCAGCTTCTCACACGACAGTAACCATCTGAGTTCCTTATTCGATTGATTCTCGACCGCAATTTCATATAATCCAATCGCACGCCATATTTTCGTCTTAAGCATGCCCAATTCCGCACGAATTCGACAATGGGTCGACCGCATTCTGGCCCAGGTATTTTCCGATAACGTTCCCGGCCTGCGTGATGAGCTTGTCAAGCGGGTAAGCGAACATCTCGGATCAACTGCCCCTGAGGATGCCTATGCGAGTGAGCTGCGAAATTCCATCGCATCCCTCCACCGGGCTTCTGCGCAGAGTGACATCTTGCGCGCCTTGCTCGATGGCGCCGCTGCCTTTTGCACGCGCGCGGCATTGTTCGTGGTGAATGCCAACGGCGCGGTGGGATGGCAGGCACGCGGCTTCCGCGAGAACGATGCGATCAAGTTGCTAACCCTGGACTTGGGTGCAGGATTGCCCGAGCAGGTCGTGCGGCAAAAGCTTCCGGCAGATGGCGCGATCATTCAATTCGACGCGCGCTTTGCCGCCAGCTTCGGTGCTCCCGCCGACGGGGTGTGCCATATGGCGCCGCTGGTCGTACGAGGCCGGGTTTCGGCCCTTGTTTATGCGGATACCGGAGTTGCGCCCGGTGGCTTTGTTGATTCGGCAGCGCTAGAGATCCTGACGCAATCGGCGGGCACTTGGATTGAGCTGTTGGCCCTGCGGAAACTTACTGCCAGCCAGGCCGGTTCGGCCCTTCTTGCCGCTTCGAGTGAAGTGGTGCCCGTGGATGAGGAACTGGCGAAGCCATCTGCAGCATCTGTCCCGTCAGCAATTCCGGCTGCTACTGGGACTACTGGCGAGGCGCCCGCCGTACCAGGAACTGGTCCGGTGCCAGTGCCGGCGGCGATCGTGCCAGAAGCAGTTGCGGCCGCGCCCTCTCCAAACGTACCTCCGGCACTTTCAGCGGCTGCGGAAGATGAGCTTCATCGCAAGGCCAAACGCTTCGCCAAATTGTTGGTCGATGAAATTAAGCTATACAACCAGGGCAAGGTTGCAGAAGGTAAGCGCAACCATGACCTTTACGAACGCCTTAAGACGGATATCGAGAAAAGCCGGGCGACCTACGACAAGCGGTATGCCCAGACCGTGGTCGCCAGCTCCGGTTATTTTGACAAGGAACTGGTTCGCAATCTTGCCGAAGAAAACGCTGCTCTGCTCGGAAGCACCTTCCCCAATTAAGATGGTCAGTAGCAGCGTGAGAAAACTCGGACGCATTGTCGTTCTAATTGCTGTCGCCCTGGGATCTTCCAGCGCGATGGCGCCGGCCCAATCGCCGCCTTCGCAGGAGTCGCCAACCTCGTCACCCTCTTCCGCTGTGCCGCCGTCGGCAGCGGCGACAACGGCACCGGCGGCGGCGCCGAATTCCAGCCCCGCTGCGCACGCAGCCACCAAGCCAGCCGCCCCATCGGCACATAAGACGGCGAGCAAAAAGAAGGCTGCTACCGCTGCGCGATCGCATCGTGCCGTGCGGCTGAATCGCGCGTTCGTCGCCTCGGTGGACCTGCAGCCCATGGCCCGCCAACTTGTCGATTCGCGGTCACCGGCCGCCTACGCGGGCGTGGAGGCCTATGCGCATAAGCACGCGGGGACTGATGCAGGTGGGCTGGCCCAGCTATCCTTGGGCTACTCGCATTACCTGGACCACGATTATGCCAGGGCGATTGAGGCGCTCAAGGCTGCCCAGCCCAATGCCGGCGAACTACGCGAATATGCCGATTACTTTCTTGGCGCGTCGTCTGCCGCTACCGGTAAGAATGAAGCTGCAGTATCCACCTTCCATGATTTTGATGTGAAGTACCCTGACTCGCTTTTGTTACGCGACGCGATGCTTTGCTACGGCAATACCCTGATTGCCACCGGGCACACGAGCGAGGCAGTCCGGGTTTTGGAGAAATACCGCATCCCGGCAAGACCCGACATTGAATACGCGCTGGGCCGCGCTTATGAAAAGAGCGGGAACAATGCAAAAGCTGTCGAAGCATTGCGGCGGGTATATTACTCCTATCCGCTCTCGCCTAGCGCAGCGGCGGCGCGAACCGACCTGGAAGGCATGGAGCCCCTGCCTCCGCCACCCAGCTTTGCCGAACGCAAGGTGCGCGCCGACCTGCTGGCGCAGGCGCACAAGAATGCCGACGCCGCGCTCGAATACCGTTCCCTGGTGGATGACGCCCCACCGGGAGACCGCGCGGCCATTCAGGTGGCGCTGGGTGTGGCGTTGTCCCACGGCAGTCCTGGCGAGGCGCGCAGCATATTGGAAAGCGTTCCTGAGAGCAGCGACGAAAGCAGCGCTCTTCGCTGGCGTACGCTGGCGGAAATGGCGCGATCCTCCGAAGACGACGCCGCGTTCACTGATGCCATTAACCACCTTCGCCAGGGCTTCAGCACCAGCGACAATTTTGAGCGGGCCCTGATGACGGGCGGCAATATGTACCTGCTTCGCAAGAAGTACGATCAGGCCATCGACTTCTACCGGGAGTTGCAGCAGCGCTTCCCCAACAGCCGCGATGCTGCCTACGCCCATTGGAAAGCCGCATGGCTGGCGGCGTGCCTGGGGCGAAAGGATGAAAGCAAGCTCGAATTCGAGGAGCAGGTTTCGTTGTATCCTCATTCTCCCGAGGTTCCGGCGGCCATGTACTGGAGGGCCCGGCTTGCTGAAGCAGAAGGCGACACCGGCCGTGCCCGGGCCTGGTATCAAAAACTGACCTACCGCTATCACCAGTACTACTACGCGGAACTGGCGCGCAGCCGCCTGGCCGTACTGCCGGCTGCTCCAGAGGTACACGATGCGGTGCTGGATGGGGTCACTGCCGCCAGTGCCCCCGCCGACTTTGCTTCCTCCAGCGAACCGCCGGAAGACAATTTGCGCTTCCAAAAAAGCCTGCTACTGCAGAATGCCGGTATGACCGATCTGGCGGTCAAGGAACTACATGCGGCGGCGCCGGAAGGCACTGCCTGGGTAGCGCTGCAAGCGGCCCGCTACTACCAGCAGGATGGTCTCCCCCATCGCGCGCTGCAAACGCTCAAGAGCACCGTTCCCGGCTATACATCCCTCGAAATTGGCGCCCTGCCGAGGTTTTATTGGGAGACGCTGTTCCCCCGCCCGTATTGGGTCGACCTCAAGAAGCATGCCGAGGAAAACGAACTGGATCCCTATCTGGTGGCGTCGTTGATTCGCCAGGAATCGGAGTTCAACCCCGCTGCAGTGTCGCACGCCGACGCTCTTGGCCTGATGCAACTGCTTCCCAAAACCGGCCGCAAGGTCGCGCGTGAGATGCACGTTGGCCGTTTCTCCTCTGATCAACTCCTCACTCCTGATCTCAACCTGCAGCTCGGTACCCGCTATTTCCGCGAGATGGTTGACCAGTTTGGCGGACGCCTGGAGTACGCGCTCGCAGCTTACAATGCGGGTTCCGACCGGGTGCAGGACTGGATGGCTTCGGGACCCGGTGCGAATCAGGGTCCGGAAGAATTTGTCGAGTCAATTCCGTTCACCGAAACGCGTGAATACGTGCAGGCGATTCTGCGCAATGCGGCAATCTACAAACGGCTGTACGGGACACCGTAAGGGTTAGGGTTGCCCTACTCTTGTCGCTCGCGGTTTTCGAGCGACAGGGTGGGATAAGCGGCCTTGTTGCTACTTGCTGCTAACCGTCTGCTCTTCATGCGGGCTCTTTGCGAATAGTATCTCGGCCACCAGCAGCAGCGCGCCTACCACAATTGCGCTGTCGGCAACGTTAAAGGCTGGCCAGTGATAGGTGCCGAGGTAGAAATCCAGAAAGTCTACCACGTGGTGATTCGCGAGGCGATCCCACAAGTTTCCAACCGCGCCGCCGAGCACCAGTGACAATCCAATGCCCGTGGCGTTCATGGCATGGCTGTTTTTCCAGAGCAGACCGGCGACCACCGCCATGGCGAGCAAGGAGAAGAGAATCAGAGCAGTAATCTTCCATTCGCCGGGAGACTCGTCAAATAGTCCAAATGCGGCGCCGCGGTTCTGCACGTGGGTAAGCCGAAAGAAGCCTGGAATCACTACGATGCTTTCGTGCAGCGGGATGTGCGCGGCCACCAGCCACTTTGCCACCTGATCGGCCAGGACCACCAGCGCAGCCAGCAGGAAGTGGTATTTTCGCATTAAGTGTTCTTGCTGCATGGTTCGCAAATCAACTACTTATTAGACGGCTCAAATGGAGATCCGGACATTTTGCGAGTTTTCCAATCCCAACTCCTAAATCCCAACTCCGGAATCGGACGCGCCTTCGATTTCCTTTAGCACGGCACTACAACGTTCGCACACTGTAGGATAACGTTTGTCTGCTCCCACGTGGACGGAGTAATTCCAGCAGCGCTCACACTTGCTGCCGTCGGCTTTGCTTACCGCGACATGGATCTTGCTGTCGCCATACGTGCCGGAATTCATATCCTCAATAGCAACCTGGGAGACGATAAAGAGCGAACACAGATCACCGGCGTGACGCTTCAACACGGGAGCTAACGTATCGGCAGCCATGATCGTTACCCGGGCTTCCAGGCCGCTGCCGATCAGCTTGCTTTGGCGCGCTTCTTCCAGAGACTTCAGAACTTCGGGGCGTACCACCGCCAAAAGGAGTTCCCAATCGGCCTTGTGCCCAGCTTCCATGGTGAGGGTAACTTCTTTGGCGGAAGGGAATTCCGCCAGGTGGACGCTGGCGGCCCGGTCCTCAACCGGCGGCAGGTGGCGCCAGATTTCTTCGGCCGTGAAGGTCATGATGGGTGCGATCAATCGCACCAACGCCTCACCAATCAGCCAAATCGCGCTCTGGCCGGAACGCCGTGCCGCCGATCTCGGCGCCGAGGTGTAGAGGCGGTCTTTCAGGATATCGAAATAGACCGCGCTCAGATCCACCGCGCAAAACTGGTTTACCCGCTGGTAGACGCGGTGAAACTCAAATTCTTCGTACGCCTCTAGCACTTCCCGCGCCATCTCCCAGGTCTGCACAAGCATGTACTGATCCAGCGGCGTCATCTGTTGAAACACCGTGATGTCCCTTGCCGGGTCGAATCCGTGCAGGTTTCCCAGGATGTACCGGAACGTGTTGCGCACCTTGCGATAGGTCTCCGCGGTGCGCAACATCAATTCGTCTGAACCGTGCACGTCTTCGCGAAAATCGACCGAGCCCGCCCACAGGCGGACAATTTCCGCGCCCAGTTTATCCGTGACCTCCGCCGGGTCAACCGCATTGCCGAGCGACTTATGCTGGGGGCGGCCTTGCGCGTCGAGCGTCCAGCCATGCGTGGAAACGCTGCGATAGGGGGCTTGATCGCGCCAGCCGACCGCGCAGAGCAGGGAAGAGTGGAACCATCCGCGATGCTGGTCGCCGCCTTCGAGGTACAAATCAGCGGGCCACGGCAGATCGCCATACTCCGCCTTGCCCAGCACGGCGGCGTGACTTGAACCGGACTCGAACCACACGTCAATGATATCCATTTCCTTGCGGAAGTCCTGAGCGCCGCACTTACCGCACTTGGTTCCTGCCGGCAGAATTTGCGCTGGCTCCTGCGTATACCAGCCATCCGAACCTTCACGGCGGAACAGTTCGACCACCCGCTGATTGACCGGATGCTCATTGAGCGCCTGGCCGCATGCCTTGCAAAAGAACACGGCAATAGGCACCCCCCAGATGCGCTGGCGGGAAATGCACCAGTCGGGACGCGTGGCGACCATGTTGGCGATGCGGTCTTCGCCCCAGGCGGGGTCCCATTTCACTTTCTTGATTTCATGCAGCGCGCGGGCCCGCAGGCTGCCTTCCGCCTTGCCAACCTGGTCTTTCATCTCCGCTTCCATGGAAATGAACCATTGCTCGGTGGCGCGGAAGATCACCGGATGATGGCATCGCCAGCAGTGCGGATAGGAGTGCTCGATTTTCTCCTCGTGCAGGAGCACGGTGCGGCTGCGCAGCAAGTCGACAATTTTCGGGTTTGCACGGAACACCGTTAGTCCGTCGTACTCGGGTAGGCCATGCCTCAAATGACCGCCTTCATCCACGTTGCACGACTGATCGAGATGGTACTTCTGCCCGGCATAAAAGTCGTCGGCGCCATGGGAAGGCGCCGTGTGAACCGCACCCGTGCCCTGGTCCATGGTTACGTGATCCGCCACCACGCCCAGAATCTCCTGTTCCGGCAGAAAAGGATGGGCAAACGTCGCAAATTCCATTTTCCGTCCTTGGAACCGGGTCAATTCCCTGGTTTCCTTCAGGCCGGTCTTCTCCAGTGCCTGGGCAACCAGCTTCTCCGCCAGGATGTATACCTCGCCATTACTCTCCAGCGCCACATATTCT
The DNA here is from genome assembly GCA_049521535.1 of Terriglobales bacterium. GTDB lineage: Bacteria > Acidobacteriota > Terriglobia > Terriglobales > Acidobacteriaceae > CAZUCM01. The sequence continues at coordinate 11,600 of JBEKOS010000061.1, forward strand.
TCAGTCGGGTGGAAAGCAACTGCTTTGGACGCAGGGAGCGTCCACGGCGTAGTCGTCCAGATGACGGTCGAGACTCGCTTGCCGGCGAGCGCCCCGTCGATCTTTGCCGGATCGCTGGTCAGCGCATACTTTACCCAGATGCTCGGGCTGGTGTGGTTGGCGTACTCGACCTCGGCCTCTGCCAGCGCGGTCCGGTCATGGATGCACCAGTACACCGGCTTCAGCCCCTTGTACACCATGCCCTTCTCGAAGAAGGCGTAGAACAGCTCCAGGACGGTGGCTTCGTAATCCGGCGCCATCGTCGTGTAGGGGCGATTCCATTGTCCGAACACGCCGAGCCGGACGAATTGTTTCCGCTGCAGGTCGAGAAATTTCTGCGCGTACTTGCGGCATTCATGCCGGACCTGGATGGGGGCCAACTCCAGTTTCTTGCGGCCGAGCAACTCGTCCACCTTGATCTCAATCGGCAGGCCGTGGCAGTCCCATCCCGGTACGTAAGGCGCATTGAAGCCCGCCATGGTCTTGGATTTGACAATGAAGTCCTTCAGGCACTTGTTCATCGCCGTGCCCAGGTGAATCGGGCCGTTCGCGTAGGGCGGGCCATCGTGCAGAACATACACGGGCGCGCCTTGCCGGGCTTGCCGAATCTGGTCGTAGAGGCCCATTTCCTGCCAGTGAGCGAGCATCTTAGGCTCGTTTTGCGGCAAGTTAGCCTTCATCGGGAAATCGGTCTTTGGCAGATTTAACGTGGACTTAAGTTCGAGCGGCACCCGGTCTCCATTCACAAGTTGCAGGTTGAAGTTGACGATTGGCCTTTGCTGCCAAGCAGCTTCAATTATATAGAGGCGAGAAATCGGCAGGACCACAGGCGACGCTGGGGCCACAGGAGAAAAGCAAGGTTGATACTTCGCTTCTTCTTGCCATGAGATACCTCTGCGTCCTCTGCGGTGAATTTCCGCACCTCGCTATCGTAAAATGTCATTAAAATCAGGCACTCAGGAGACGATCGCCAATGAGAGTTTTTCTCACTGCTGTTCTGTTGGTTTCATCATTGCTGGCTGCCCAGCAGGCTGCGCCACCCGTACCGCCCTCGCCCCCGCCTGTAGCTCCGAAGGAGGCGCCATTTACCGTCAGGCTGGCTGCGCCCTTGGGCGATTTGCCGGTTGGTTCGGAACAGATCATTGCCATCACCTTCACCAATACTTCGCTGAATCCCGTCTTCTTTCCCCGGATCGCCGGCAAGCTCGCCTTGGATCTCTTTATGAAGATGGATGTGCACGATCAGGAAGGCAAGCCGGTGCCTGAAACGCCGGAAAGAATCAAAGCCCGCCACCTGCCGCTGCGCCCGTACCACTCACGGCCGGAGCTCAAGGCCGGGGATTCTGAGATTGCCGAGGTAACCCTTAACCAGGATTATGACTTGACCAAGCCGGGAAAGTATACCGTGCAGGTCTCGGCAACCGACCCGGCGAGTCATGCCGTGGCAACTTCGAACACGCTGACGGTGAATGTCCTGCCGCCCAAAGAGAA
>JBEKOS010000062.1:0-13047 GCA_049521535.1 Terriglobales bacterium
GCATCCCTTCGGCTTTCCGGTTCTACGCTTTAATTTTCGCGGCGCCGGGCTAAGCGAGGGTGAGCACGACCATGGCATTGGCGAAATTGACGATGTTCGCAATGCACTGGAGTGGCTTTACGCGGAATTTCGCCTTCCCATGATCTTTGCCGGGTTTTCGTTTGGTGCGGCCACAGGCCTGAAGGCGGCTTGTCCAGATCCGCGCGTGGTCGCATTGATTTCGGCTGGTACGCCCGTGCTGGCTGATGGAAGCGACTACGGATACGGCTTCCTGCGTGACTGCATAAAGCCAAAGTTATTTATCAGCGGGGGTGCAGACGAATTCGGACCAGAGAACCGGCTCGAAGGAATGCTGGTTTCAGTTGCAGAGCCCAAGCGCCTTGTACTAATCAATCAGGCTGACCATTTCTTCGTCGGTCATCTCGATGAATTGCGACAGGCGGTGGAAACCTGGATTAAGAGTGTGACCAAAGAGACTTAAGAAATTCATTGGAATCTGAACAGATCGGACGGGTCATAGGAACAGTCAGTTCGTTATTACAATTCCCGTAACGCAACGGCAATGCGTGCACGGGCTGCGCGAATAGCCGGCGGAACGCCTCCGACCAGTCCCATTAGCAGCGCGAAAATCACGCCAGCCATCAACAGGCCCGGTGTCACCTTAAACGCGAATGCCATATGGGAGAAGGTTTGCCAATTCATGGTACCGGTGGTGAAACCGTTCAGGGGCAGCACCACGAGGCAGCCGATCAACCCACCCACAAAGGCGATGCAGAGAGCTTCAAAGACAAAGGAGGTGACCACGCTGCCGGCGCCGAATCCGAGAGCGCGCATGGTCGCTATTTCACGCGAACGTTCGGAGACCGCCGAGTACATCGTGTTCAGAGCTCCCAGGACGGCTCCGATGCCCATGACCATGGCGACGAGCGTACCCAGAACCTGGATCATCATGGTGATTGAGCGTGACTGCTTGGTGTAGTAATCGAGTTCGCGGTCGGCCTGTAGGGTAACGCGCGGATCAGAAGTGAGGGCGTCCTTAAACGCAGTAAAAGCATCGGCCGAATTGAGTCGGGCGGTGACGGACTGAAATACGTTTTGAGGTCGCTTGTAAACTCCGTCGAGCACAGTGGAGTCGCCCCATAGCTCGGAGTCGAAGGCGCTGCCGCCGGCATCGAAGACTCCAACTACCTTCCAGGTCCCCCCGCCGAAGTTGACGGTACTTCCTAAATCAAGACCGGCATAGGCGCCAGCAACGTTTCGGCCAGCAACTAACTCATTCCGGCCCGGTTGAAAAAAACGCCCGGAGATGACCTTCACGGAATCGCGCACCTCAAGCGCTTTCGGCGAGGTTCCACGAACCTGGACGTTGGCGTCAGTGCCTGTTGTCTTTAAGGGGAATGCGGCGATAACCACGACTTCGGGTGCCACCAATGGGCCGGAAGCGCCGCGCGCAACCCCCGGGGCATCCTCTACGACACGCTCCTGATCAAGAGAAATTCCGCTCATCATCTCGGATGTAGCTCCGCCGCGCAGGACGAGGGCATTGCGCGGTGATCCAGAGGCCACGAGTGTTGCCTTAAAGCCCTTTGCAAGCGATAGCATGGCCACGAAGACGCCAACGGTGCCGGTAATACCCAGAATGGCTACCACGGTGGAAGTCCAGCGCACTCGCAAGCTATTCAGGTTGTAACTGAGTGGTATTGCCATAAATCCAGTACCCTGTCATCAGCCGCCACCCGTCAGTTCAAAACACCACACTCTGCCGTTTGGCGACTAGTAATCAACAGTCTCGATTTCAAACTCGACGCAAGGCCGTCACCACATTGAGACGCATGGCAGAGACGGCCGGCAGTATTCCTGCTATAACGCCCACTATGAGCGCCAGCGCCGCCCCGGTTACCGCAACCCAGGGCTCCAGATAAAAGTAAGGGAGCATGCCCCCAGTGGGGTCGCCGACAAACACGGTAAACGCCTTGGCCAATCCCAGGCCGATGGCGCCGCCGATCGCGGCCACCATCAACGACTCCGCGAGCACGAGGAATAACACAAACCGATCGGAGAATCCCACAGCTTTGAGCACCGCTAATTCACGCATGCGCTCACGGACGGCAATTGCCATGGTGTTGCCAGTCACCAGCAGGAGGGTGAAGAATACGACTGAGCCGATGCTTAAAAGCAGGAATTCGATATTTCCCGCTTGCTTCGCAAAATCTGCCGCAAATGCCTTTTCGTCCTCGGTTTTTGTCTCCCAGGGAGAATTGGCAAATGACTCATCAATGCTCTTTGCCACACGTGCCGCGTCATCCGGATTCGAAATCCGAACGGTATACCATCCGACCAGGCCCTTCCAAAACTGACTCTCCTTCTCTTCTAGGTATTTGTGGTGGAACCAAAAGCCAGTCCTATCATCCTGGGGGCGTTTCCCGGTATAGATTCCACGAATGTTGAACTCCCAAGCCCCGGGGAAAATCGTTCCCTTGAGCGGCACCCGGTCGCCGATTTTCCAGCCAAACCGCTTGACCAAGTCGGCACCAACAATTGCGCCTTCGCGATCGGCCATGTATGCCTGCCATTGGTCGTCAGGAATCACATATTCCGGGTACATGACACGGAATGTTTCATCGTCATTTGCGGTTTGGGGGAAGAAATTGCGCTCGTCCTGGTAAACGCCACCAAACCAACTCTGGTAGGTGACCTCCTTTACGCCTGAGACGCGAAGGAGGCGATCGTCATAGGAAACCGGCAATGGCTGGATGATGGAAACCTTGTTGATCACAACCAGCCGATCTTTGCCGGCAATCTCAGTTCCCTGATTGAACGAACTACGAACCACAGCAAGCAGAGCAAACAGGAATAACGCCACCGCAAATGAACCCACGGTCAAAGTGGTGCGAATCTTTTTCCGGAACAGATTGGCGATGACCAGCGGGAGATACTTCATTGCACGCCTCCGGCCACCTTTTGTCCTTCAACCAGGACCCCTTTTTCGAGATGCAAGACGGTGTGAGCGCGCTCCGCAGCAATCGGATCGTGTGTAACCAACAGCACGGTCTTGCCGTGTTCACGCACCAGGCGGTCAATAAGATCCATGATTTCGTCCGCGCTCTTGCGATCAAGATCGCCGGTGGGCTCGTCGCACAGCAGAAACGTGGGATCCGCAACAATCGCGCGGGCAATGCCAACTCGCTGTTCCTGGCCGCCGGAAAGCTGGCGCGGGTAGTGATTCATACGCTCTCCCAAGCCCACCACGCTGAGCGCAGTTTCCACGTGCTTGCGCCGCTCCGCTTTTGACAGCCGGGTGAGCAGCAGCGGCAATTCGACATTCTGAAACGCTGTAAGAACAGGGATCAGGTTGTACATTTGAAAGATAAAGCCCACGTGGCGGGCGCGCCATGCGGTCAGTCTCGATCCGGAGAGATGAGTAATCTCGTCTCCTGCCACTGTGATGGTTCCACGTGTGGGCAGATCGAGCCCGCCGAGCAGGTTTAGCAGGGTGGTCTTGCCTGAGCCGCTTGGCCCCATGAAGGCGACAAAGTCGCCCGCATCCACGTCAAGATTCAGGCCTTGCAAAACATCGATGTCCTCGCTGCCGCGATGGTATCTCTTGTCCAGACCGCGAACCCGCACTAAGCTGTTGCCATTGCCACCGCCATCAACCCGAACCATAATTTCTCCCTGTGTAAATTCGTTATTTGTAGAGTCCGGTTCGTACGTACAGATGGGCACCTATAAATTACTTCTTCGTTTCCGCCCGCTCGCCATCACGCAAGCCGTCGAAGCCACCGATCACAACTTGATCGCCGGTCGACACTCCGGCAAAAATCTCCTGATCGGGCCCGCTGGCGTTACCCACGCGCACAGCCCGCCGCTCGATTCGCCCCTCGCGGTACAAATATACAATCTGGCTGCCGGTGGTGGCGTCTTTGCGCACGGCGGCCTGCGGAACCATCACCTTGGAAGCCGCACCGGGCGCCGTTTTGGGCTCATCCCCGAGGAAGGTGACCTTCACGCCCATATCGGGCAGAATCCGGGGATCGAGCTGGTCAAATGAAATGCGCACCTTTACGGTTGCCTTCTGGCGATCGGCAGTGGGAATTACCGTGCGCACTTTGGCGGGAATCGTCCAGTCAGGATAGGCATCAAGAACGGCGCTGACTGGCATCCCAGCGCTAACGCGGGCAATATACGACTCGTTGACGTCCACTTCGATTTCAAGCGAATTCATGTCCACCACCGTCGCAATGCCGGTGCGGGTAAATCCCCCGCCCGCCGAGATCGGAGAAACCATCTCGCCGACTTGAGCATCTTTGGTGACCACGATGCCGGTGAACGGCGCACGCACGGTGCAATTGTCCACATCCTGCTGGGCCACGCGGATGCGCTCCTCGGAAGCCTCCACCTGCCGCTGCATCAGCTTGATGCGGGCGCGAAGGCTATCGTCGGTCGTACGCGCGAGGTCCAGCGCCTGCGGGCTGCTGACTCCGGCAATGGCCAGTTCTTGCGTCCGGCGCAGCTCACGGTCGGCATTGGCAAGCTGCACTTCGAGGTCGGCGAGGCCGGCGAAGGTGGCTTCCCGGTCAGCTTGGGCGGAAACCAGGCGAACGCGTGCATCCGAGTCATCAAGAGTCGCCAGCACTTGTCCTTCCTTAACGTGCAGCCCTTCCTCGGCAAAGAGCTGGGTTACGCGGCCGGTAATCTTGGCCGCAATAGTGGCCTTGCGTCGCGGTGTGACGTATCCGGTCGCATTCAACAGAATCTCACGCGATTCAGCCGGAGCATGAGCCGATGCCACTTCGACCACAGGCGTCTTTCCCTTGAGCGCAAACACCGCGGCCGAGACAATGATCAAGAGTCCCACGGCCGCGAAAAACCAGCGCAACCATTTTGAGCCGGTGCTGCTCCCGCGCGACCGGTCATCGATTCGCAGCTTCGAGAGGTCGGGACCCCGGGAAACTTCGCGCAGCTCCATCCAGCCATTCCTCAGTGAAAACCTATTATAATTGCTGCTCTCGCTGGTTCATGAGTGCTGGCTCAAGCCGGTTGCTTGTTTGCCGTAAAGGAACTGGCGGCTGATAACTGAGTATCTCTCTTATGTCTGAACCCCACGAAGAATTACAGGAATTGCAGGAGCACGCCGAGGATGCTCAGCACGAAAAACCGATGGCAATGGTATCGCTGACCATGGCCGTGCTTGCCGTGCTGGTAGCGTGTGTGACATTGCTGGGACACCGGGCGCACACCGAGGAAGTGGTATTACAAAACAAAGTCTCTGACCAATGGAACTATTACCAAGCCAAGAAGAACCAGGGTGAAAGCGATGAGCGGTTCCTTGACCAATTGGAAGTGCTGGAGGCAAAGAATCCCTCCGCTGAGAAAATGGTCCAAAAGTATCAGGCGGCTCTGGATAAATCGAAGGATCGCCAGAAGGAGCTCCAGGCAGAGGCCCATGGACTGGAAAGTGAATTCGATATTGAGCGGCGGCGTGCGAATCGATTTGACTTAGCAGAAGGACTTTTGGAGGCGGCATTGGTTATTACGTCCATTACGCTGCTAACTCGAAAACGCACGTTCTGGGGCTTCGGGTGCGTAGTTGCGCTCGGCGGACTGGCGGTGGCTGCCACGGCTTTTGCCATTCATATCTAGGGTTGGCAGCGTGGAAAACGTAGACTTTGTCGACGAAATGGACGTACCGTGCAACGGCCCCAAGCTAATGAACGCGGGCAAGTCTATTCAATGTCCAAGTGCTTCGTTGAAGAGTTCCAGGTATTGCCTTGTGATTACATCCCAATCATAGTATTGCGCCGCCCGTGCGACTGCGCGTTGTTTGAGTTCGCCACGCCGCTCGTCGTCAGAAATAAGCGTATTCAATTTGCTGGTGAGATCGGAAACACTATGCTCGAAGGATATGCCGGCGTCGGCAATGGTTTCATCGCCTTCAGGAGTCTTGAGATAGAGAACGGCATTCCCGGCGGCCATAGCTTCGACGAGCGCCGGATGGGTGCCGCCCACCTCGAAGGCGCTGACGAACACGCCCGCGCTCTTTTGCAGAATCCAGTAGCCTTCTCCATAAACTGCGCCGGTGAAAATTACGCGACGGCCGGCGATGCTCTTTAAGTAATCGACATAATCCTGCCGGTAGGAATTGCCGCCAACTATAACGAGTGGCCAGTCCGTTTTCACGTCGCCATAGGCGCGGATCACCATTTCGGGGTTGTTTTCCGGTTCCAACCGGCTAACGTAAAGGACGTAGCGCCCGGGTGAAACGCCGAATTGTCGTGGGCCGGGGACACTTGTTGGGGCCTCGGCGCCGTAGGCGATCATGTGAGCGCGACAACCATATCGCTTCCGGTAGTAGGCCTGAATTGAAAGCGAGTCAGTAACCACCTGGCTTGGGGTAACTGCCGAGAAGGCTTCACACAGCAGGAGGAAGCCTCGTCCCAGGGCGTTCCACTTCTTTCGCTTGCGATCCAGTCCGTCGACATTCAGCACAGTAGGCTTGCCGAAAAGGCGGGGAATCCAGGCATACAAGCTGTTGGCGACGTTGCAAATGAGCACAATGTCCACATCGTCGAACAGCACGCGAATCGTGGAAAGCCCGGTGTGCCACAAAGTATCGAAATGCTTGCTGGGCAGTCCCGGAAGAATCACCTGCTTGATGCCGGGAGAGAGTACATCGTCAGAACGAGTAAAGGCACGACGGCAATAAACTCTTACCTTGTGACCGTCTCGCGCGAGGCGGTTGGCCAGTTGTTCGGCAAACGTTTCGAAGCCGCCGTAACGAGCAGGAATGCCGCGTGTGCCCAGGATAGCGATCTTCATTTCGTGCCCGAATCGGCAAATAAATTCAAGTGCCGCTCCTTCAGAAAGTCGAGCTTTTGCTTGAGCCCAGTGCTTTCAGGATTCGGGAATATCTTGAAGTGCGTGAACTGGTTGCAGCCGTTGATATCCTCTGTCTCGCGATAACAATCTGCCCAGGCGCGCCTATGCTCCGAAAAAAGGCCAAGGTCGCGGGTCTTTTTCATTACGGCCCCCGCCAGCAACAGGGCAACAAATACAGGCAATACGAAGGTGGCTCTGGTCGTGCGTGAACCACCTCCTGCTCGCGCAGAGCCTGAAATGGTGCGAGCTACATCGGCGCCATTCGCAGGCTGGCGTGACAGCAGATAGAAATAGAGGCCTAGAAAGGCCGGAATCATCAAGGTCACATACCGCGAAGCCTGGGCCGCCTCCGGGAGCCCTAGGCAATTGCGGCCGACGGCGGTGGTCGCAGAAAAAAGCAAAGTGTAGCTGAGCAAGGCGACGCCGACTAGAGGCGCCGGCCTGGGTCCGTTCCTGGCCAAATCCGAGAGATGAATGGCAAGAACCATTAACGTGGCAAGCAGAAAAGCTGCACCGACGAAGGTTATCAATAGGAGATTGCTGCTTCTAAGCAGAAACCGGGAAAACATGACTGCCACGAACCAGGGATAGTTCCAGAGGTGGTGGCTCGGATCGAAGCAATCCGTGCTTCCCTCCAGCGTGTAGTGAACAAAAAACGATCCGAGTGACCCCGCCGCGACCAGCAGCGCGATCATTGGGACGGCTACTTGCACAGAGGTCTTACCGCGAATGCTCCAGTAACACTCGAACGCAAAGACGCCAAGAGTGACTATGCCCATGAAGAGGCCGTAGCCGGTATATATCAAGAGAAAGTTCAGCAGCAGCAGGGAGCCGAATCTCGTCCAAGTTCGCCGCTGCAGCAAAGCGAGGCAATAAAGCATGATCAGCAGCAGTGGAATTCCTCGCCAGGATGGATTTGGGATGCCGATCAGCGTCTCATATTGCGCCAGCGTCAGAAACATTGCTGGAATCGCCAGGTCATGAATTAAAAACGGTCCAAATAGCGTTCGTTTTAGCCACAGCGCGACCAGCATGGCTGCAAATATGCAGCCGGCCACGAAAAACGAATCAGCTCGTGCATTCCATCGCGTTAGTGAAAAGAGAAACCAGTCCGCCACCAAGCCAACTCCGCCACGAGTTGGCGCAAATTCATAGACGAAAAGCTCTGACAGATGGGGTTGATGACGGAAGAATGGGTCGAGGTATGCCCATTGGTCCCAAAAGAAGATATTGACGGAATGCCTCCACGCGACAAAAAAGAGTCTTGCTCCCAATGCCACGATCGTTACCGCGAGCATTGCGAGAGGAAGTCGCGTATTGGCAGGAACCGCCCGGTAAATACATTGCTTCTCGGTGATTTCTTGCAGTTGCGCCATGTAGCTGGTTTTATTTTGCGTCGGAATCGGCAAACAAATTCAAATGCCGCTCACTTAGAAAGTCTAGCCTCCGTTGAAGCCGGTCGCGTCCAGCAGGCGGGAATATGGTGAGTTTAGTCGTTTGGTCGCAGAAAAGGATGTTTCCGGTGCTGCGATAGCAGTCAGCCCATGCACGCTTGCCGTTTCCGAGCCAGCGATAGTCTGAGGTCGTCTTAATTGCCGCGCCAACGAGTACTATTGCGACAAAAGGCAATAGCAAGAGATTGCGTCGGCTCCAATTACAGGTCATCAAGAAAAAATATATGCCCACGAAGGCCGGAATCATCAATGTGACATAACGGGATGCCTGGGCAGCGGCCGGAAGCCCCAGGCAAATACGTCCCACCGCCGAATTCGCCGAGAATAGCAAGCTGTAGCTCAGTAGCACAGCGCCAACAACAGACTCGGGTTCTGATCCGCGATGGACGAGACGGCCGAATTGCAAAACCATTACTGCGAAGGCGCCAGCCAACAGGATCGCCCCTAAGGTTGTGATCAATGGGAGGTAGTGGCGGCTCCCCAGGAACCTCGAGAACATGATGGCCATGAACCAGGGATACGCCCACAGCCGGTGTCTGGGCGGTTCAAAACAATCAACATATGGCGCCCACTGGTAATCCACAAAAAAGGAAGCAAGTAGTGCGGAGGCTATCACAAGAGCGGTGATAGCCTGGATTAACGGAACCCGCGTCATGCCCCGCCAACTCCAGTAGCACTCAAGGAGAACGACCCCAATAGTCACGGCTCCCATGAAGAGCCCAAACCCCGTATAAATCAACAGTCCGTCCAATAACAGAATGGCCGCATAGCGAAGCAACGTATTTCCCAGCAACAGGGCATGACAGTAGACCATGGTCATCAGCAGCGGAAGACCGCTGTACGCGGGGTTTGGAGTGCCAATCACAGTCTCATACTGGGCTAGCGTGAGAAAAATGGCTGGGATAGCGACATCTTGAATAACGAGAGGTCCGATTAGTTTTTGCTTCAGCGACAAAGCAAGCAGCATGGCTGCAAAAATGCAACCGCCGATGAAATACGAATCGGCCGTTGTATTCCAGTGGTTGAGCGGGTAGAGGAATTTGTCCGCAAAGAGTCCGATACCTTCTCGATGGGGACCGTGCTGGTAGAGAAAAAGCTCTGTAAGCCCTGGCTTGTCATGATCAAAGAACGGTCGCAAATAATCCCATTGGTCGGAAAAGAAAAGATTGACGGAGTACTGATGAATAACGTGAAAAAATCTCCATCCCAAAGCCACGGACACAATTGCGACGATTGCTGCCTGCAAGCGATCCTTAGGCGCTACAGGTGCCTCCAAAGCTTGTGGGCCCGAAGAGGTTGATTGTAGATTTGCCATCAAATCAGTTTCGCACACGAAGCTGGCTGAACTGCGCAGAATGGAGGGGAGGATTTTGACAGAACCCCAATGGTGAGATCTGCCGAAGTTGGAACTCAGTCAGAAAGCGACACCGCACAGCCGATCTTGGAAACCGAAAGGCTGCCAAACAGTGGTCAGGTCCGGCTTGCAGCCCGAGATACCTCTTGCGTAAGCTCTCTTAAATGGGAAAGGGAGCAGCGCTACGCTGGTTCGAGAATAAGCTCCTGGCTCAGCATATCCGTGGAAATGGAATTGAAATAGGGGGCTTGTGGCGTCGCTTTCCGGCGCCTTCGAATGCACAGGTCCGCTACGTCGATCGTATGAGCGCCGAAGAACTGCGGAGAGCGTACAGCGAGTTGGGCGCCCATGTCCTACCGGTTGACATCATTGCCGACGGCACCCGGTTGCCGTTTGCGCTCGGGAGTCTTGGATTCATCATTGCCAGTCACGTGCTCGAGCACCTGCCATTCCCGTTGTCGGCCTTGCGCCATTGGTATGAGACGCTCAGGCCTGGTGGCGTGCTGCTGCTGAAGGTTCCTGATAAGAGGTACACGTTCGATTTTCGACGAGAGCGAACGCCGCTCCAGCACTTGATTACTGAAGAGGAGAATCCCGCGAGGTTCAATAAGCATGCGCACTTTGCCGATTGGGTGGAACATGTCGCTGGCAGAAGACCTGAAACGAGTGAATTCGACGAAGAGCTTCGTCGTTTGCTGGATGCCGATTACAGCATTCATTACCACGCTTGGATCGACAGCGACATCGAGGAGATGATTCAATTCACGCGTACCGCATGGGATTTGCAGTGGCGGATCCGCGTCTTCTTGCGTGCCCACTTCTACCGAAAAGAGTGTGCATTAATCCTTGCTCGCGAAGCATAGGTCCAATCCTTAGTCGTCAATTGACTGTGGAAGGTGCAATAAGCTGCTGCGGATTCGCCGAAAAAGCGCAACCATCGGCAAGTTGGTGTATCGGCTCAAGCGATCGCGCATTCGCTCAGCCTCGCGGGAGCGTTCCGCCAATTGATCCTCCAGCCAAATGATCCTCTCAGGGGTAGTTGCAATTACCGAAGGCGGTGATTGGCGCCGGGCCCACCGCAGGCGCTCGGTCAGGTAGGGCAGTGTGCTCGGGGCGTTTTTCTGGAATACGTGGACTCTGGCGGGCGCCAATTGTGCGCGCAATTCCTGAGTGGAGTTGGATCCATCCTCGCGCACTCCATACTCGCCGGTAATCTCGCACAGGTGTACGAAGTCAAAATTCAAAGCCATTCGAATCCAGAAATCCCAGTCCTCAAGCAAGTCGAGACTCTCGTCGATGAAACCAGCCCTTTCCAGGCACGAGCGACGAAAAAGCACGGCATTAAACGGGATGTAGTTGTCCACAAACAACCGCTCCCGATCAAACACCTGACAATAGCGAACCGATCGGTTCTTGACGGCGTAGCCACCCGGAGAATCTGTATCGCGCACTTGAATTGCTTCGTACAGGTCGGTGTAGACCGCCCCGACTCGCTTATCACAGGATTGCAGTAGCGCCAAAGCCTTCTCGAGGTGGGCTTCATAAAGCAAGTCGTCATCGTCAAGAAAGCCGATGAACTGTCCCCTGGCGGCGCGCAAGCCGGCATTGGCGGCCGCTGAACGTCCGCGGCGAGTGGCTGAATGCAGCACGACCGTCTCCAGTCCCGTTTCTGTTCGCTGCAGATCGGGGGGAATCGCAGTTCCACCGTCGTTCGAGACAAGAATTTCCAGAGGCCGATGGGTCTGCCCCCACAAGCTGTGCATAGCGTCGCGCAAGAGAGAACGGCGATTCTGGGTGCGCACGATCACGCTGACGAGTGGCGACTCCTTCACCATCGGTGATCTCCGTAAAGGATTCCATTGAAATGGATCCATGCGCAGTCGGATTTCGGTTCGCGCTGCCTGCGTGCTAGGGCGTGCGGAACAAGTAACACATGACGCAGCAGGGCCCGGCGGAGCAACTGCCTCAGGCGCGGGTCGCGTTGCCGATAAACTGCTTCCATCAGACGAGCGTAATAATAGCGGAGAATCTCTGCTAGCCCCCCATAGATCAACCGCATGAGGAGACCGTTTCGCACTCCATAAAAATACTCGGTTTCATTGACGTGGCCGGAGACGTTTGGTTTGTGGTGCAAAATCACCGCATCCCTGGCGTAGAAACACCGGTATCCGGCGCGCCAGAGACGCCAGCTTAAGTCGACATCTTCGCAATACATGAAGAACCTGGCGTCGAAAGCGCCGACTTTTTCGATGGCACTTCGGCGGAGAAGACAGCATGCGCCGGAGCACCAACTGGTCTCGCCCTTGGCCGGATCATAGCACTTGGGGTGCTCAATCGGGCTCTGGCGGGCATCGGCGATCGCGATGCGCTCATCGCGGTTAAGAACTGCAACCAACTGGCTGATGGTGTCAGGCGAAAATTCGGCGTCGGGATTGACGACACATATGTACTCTCCCTGTCCCTCCGCGATTCCCTGATTCACGCCTCCTGCAAATCCGGTGTTCCTCGGAGAGGCGATCATTTTTGTGGGAATGGTGAGCAGTTCGGACTCACGGCACGCCACTGCCAGAGTATCGTCTTGCGAGCAATTGTCCACCAGGTAGACTACAAGCTTCGCAGCTTCGTACTGCAGTTGCCTAATGCTGCGAAATAGTCCCGGGAGGAAACCGGCCGAGTTGTACGTGACTACGACTATATCCACGGACGAGCCGCCCGCCATCAGGAGACCTCGAGGGGCGCCAAGGCCCGAGCCGGTAATGCGCCACAGGTCATGAACGGCCACCATCGCGAAGACTATTTTCTCGACCGTCAGCCAACCACGACATGAAATGAGTATATCTGCACTCTCCTCATGTGAAGGTTGAATCCTGCTAAGCAGAAGTACAACTTTGGCGCGATTTTCGGCCGGGAAGACTTCTATGCCAAGGGACTGGCCGGGAAGGAAGGACTGATTGCCATCACCGAAAGCTACAAAGGCGAATGCGATAGAATTATCAATCGGCTCACAATCATCAATGTTTCGTCTCATCCAGGAGATCCACCGCAACCGCGAACTAATCTGGACGCTTGCTCTCAAGGAGCTTCGGGTGCGCTACAAGCGTTCCGCCCTTGGATTCTTATGGTCGTTGCTTAATCCCCTGATGATGATGATCGTGCTGACGGTGGTCTTTTCCCACATCATGCGAGTGGCTGTCGCCGCCTACCCGGTCTTCCTGATCAGCATGCTTCTGCCGTGGACTTTTTTTGCGCAGGTTCTGGCATACTCAGCGGAATCCATTGTGGGAAATGGTGAACTCTTGAAAAAGGTGCGCATCACCAAGTCGGTATTTCCGCTGGCGGCTGTGCTGGCGAACCTGATTA
>JBEKOS010000063.1:0-12949 GCA_049521535.1 Terriglobales bacterium
CGCTGATTTTTGCCCTGCTGGGAATCGTGGTGGTCTTTGTCGCCGGCCTTTTGCTCCGTCAAAGTCCCGCCAAACTGGCTATCCAGGGAGGTAAGAACTTCTGGTCCCTTGTTCCCTTCACCATGCAGATGGTGATGATAATCATCGGCGGTTATGTCGTCGCTTCGACGCCAATTGTGTATCGCGCAATTCGCGCCCTGGCGGGTATTCCCAAGACTCCGAGAGGCGCTGTGGCCCTGGTGGCGCTATTTTCCATGCTGACCTCGCTGATTTCCTGGGGTTTGAGCCTGATTTTCAGTGGATTGTTCGTTCGGGAACTATCTCATCGCGTCAAGGGAATGGATTACCGCGCTGCCGGTGCTGCCGCTTATCTCGGTTTAGGAGCAGTCTGGGCAATGGGACTTTCCTCTTCCGCCGCTATGCTGATGGCGACCAAATCCGCCATGCCGCCGTCCTTGTTCAGCATCAGCGGCCTGATCCCGCTCACACAAACGCTCTTCCTTTGGCAGAGCATTGCGACAACGATTGTTCTCATCGCACTATCGGTTCTCATCGCATGGTTCTCCACACCTTCGCCGGAGAATGCGAAGACGGCGGATTCTTACGGCATTCAATACGAGCCGATTCGCGCCAGCCTGGAGGTCAAGAGCAAGCCGGGCGAATGGCTGGAATATAGCCCGCTGTTGACGATTTTGGTCGCCCCGCCGCTGTGCTGGTACCTGGTTGACGTATTTCGCACCTCGCCGCAAGGGGCACTGGCGGCGCTCGATCTTAATACGTACAACCTGATGTTCATCACCGTAGGGCTTTTGTTGCACTGGCGGCCCAAGAGCTTCATGCGCGCCGTCGCCGAGTGTGTTCCCGCGACCGGCGGCGTTCTCATCCAATTTCCCTTTTACGCCGTTATTTTCGGGATGATAGTGGGAACGGGAATTGCAGACTCGCTGGCGCATTTGTTCGCTTCCATCAGTACCCACAGTACCTATCCGCTGGTAGTCGCGGTGTATTCTGCAGTGCTCGGTGTGTTCATTCCCTCCGGCGGAAGCAAGTGGGTAATCGAAGCGCCCTATGTGCTGCAGGCGGCAAACCTGCACCAGGTGCATCTGGGATGGGTGGTGCAGATCTACAACGCGTCGGAAGCCCTTCCCAACCTCGTTAATCCCTTCTGGATGCTGCCTCTGCTGGGCATATTGAAGCTAAAGGCCAGGGACATTGTGGGCTATGGGGTGTTGCAACTAATGGTTCACATACCGGTCGTCTTCTTTCTCTGCTGGTTGTTTGCCAGATACATACCGTATGTGCCGCCGATGAAATAGCGCACAATCTACAGCCCCAAATATGCGGCTCGAATCTGCTCGTTGCCGAGCAGTTCCTTCGGTGTACCCTGCAACGTAATCGCGCCATTCTCGACCACGTAACCACGATCCGAGATGCTTAGCCCGTCCACCACGTTTTGCTCGACAATCAAGACAGTGAGTCCCAACTTGCCAATCTGCTGTACTTTGGCAAAGACCTCTTCGACGATCTTGGGCGAAAGCCCAAGCGAGGGCTCGTCCAGCAGCAGCAACTTGGGCGCAGCCATGAGCCCTCGCGCGATGGCTACCATTTGTTGCTCGCCGCCGGAAAGCGTGCCCGCCAGTTGCCGGCGGCGCTCCTTCAGACGCGGAAAAAACTCGAATTGCTCCTCCATGAGCTCCTTCAGGCGGGGACGCACGCGCTCGATGTATGCGCCGAGCGCTAAGTTCTCCTCCACACTCATATGGGGAAAAAGCTGCCGGCCTTCGGGAACGTGGCTCACACCGCGCACGACGATCTCATGCGGCGCCAGCCTGGAGATATCCTGACCCTCAAATTCAATTCTTCCCTGCCGGGCGCGCAGCAATCCGGAAATCACCCGTAAAGTTGTTGTCTTGCCCGCTCCGTTGGCGCCGATGAGCGTCACAATCTCTCCGGGCCGAATTTCCAGAGTGATGTTGAACAGCGCCTGAAAATCGCCGTAGCTGGCCTGTACATCTCCCATGGAGAGGAGCGCGGCACCCACGCCTTGCTCCCCGGGGCCGGTCCGGGGACCGGCGCTACGTTTGAGAACGGCGCTCACAAGGCAATCTCCTTGTACTTGCTGCCGAGGTAGGCTTCGATGACCTCGGGGCGATGGACCACATCCTGGGGTTCGCCTTCGGCGATCAGAGTACCGTGGTCCAGCACGATCACCCGGTCGGCGACCCGCATGACCACCTGCATCACATGCTCGATACCGCCAACGGTGGAAATCCCCCACTCCGGCAATCGTTTGAGGATCATCGCGAGCTTGATGGCCTCCGAAGTCGGCAGTCCAGCGACGACCTCGTCTAGCAGGATGAGCTTCGGCTGTGTCGCCAGCGCGCGCGCAATTTCCAGCCGCTTTAGCATGGGCAGTCCCATGCCCCGCGCGGAAAAATACATGACCTTTTCCATTTCCAGAAAACGAAGGACCCTCGCGGCTTCTTTCTCGGCCGTGGCTGGTTTGGCGGTACGAAGGAACGCACCCAGCATTACGTTTTCCAGCACGGTGAGATTGCGCAACGGCTTCACCAACTGAAATGTGCGCCCGATTCCGATCTGCGCTGCCTGATTGGGAGCAAGTTTTGAAATCTCGCGTCCCTCGAAATGAATGCTGCCGCTATCGGGATGACAGACCCCAGTAATCAGGTTGAACAAAGTCGTCTTGCCCGCGCCGTTCGGCCCCACGACGAATGTCACCGCGCCCGGCTTCACCGAAAATGAAACGTCATTGATGGCCATCAGGCCGCCAAAGCGTTTGCTGACGTGTTGGATTTCAAGACACGACATCTTCAACCACCGTCATTTGCTGATGACAGCTCTGCGGGCCTCTTCCTCGGCTGTTGCCGGCACGGGCACTGCGAAAGGAGCCACCGGCGCCTTCCTGAAGAGCCCCATTCTCCGGGTGATCGTACCTACAATGCCCTCGGGCATGAACAACACCACCACAATAATCAACACGCCATAGATCAGCAGGTGCGCTTCCCGGAATACGCTCTTGAAAACCTCGGCGGCACTCTCCAGTACGACTGATCCGACCACCGGGCCCAGCAGTGTACCGGCACCGCCCAACATAGCGACGATGGCGATTTCGGTCGAAATCTCCATCGCCAGCACCTGGTCAGGGACAATGAACAGGAACATGCTGCCGTAGAGCGCGCCGCCCATGCCGGTAATCGCAGCGCTGATCAACAGTGCCCAAAGCTTGCAGCGCGCCGCGTTCACGCCCACAGAAAGCGCGGTGTCCTGATCTTCGCGGATGGCCATCAGGTAATAACCAAAGCGAGAGCGCACAATCCATGCCGTAAGTCCAAATGCGAAGGCTGTCAACAGCACTGCCGCCCAATAGAAGGAACGAACCGGGGAGCGCGCGAACAGAAGCGGAACCTGTACTCCTACGTCGCCACCCGTAACGTTGGGAAGATTCTTGGCCACCAGTCGCAAAACCTCGGCGAACGCGATAGTGCAAAGCGCGAAGTACGGGCCTCTCAGCCGAAATGAGACCGAACCGATCAACGCCGCACAAATCACCGCCAACGCAACACCCAAGAATGCAGATATCCAAGGTGACATCCCCAGCTTCGAAAAAAGCGCGAGTCCATAAGCGCCCACTCCAAAGTAGGCGGCGTGCCCCAGGGACAATTGGCCGGCATATCCTCCGACCAGGTTCCAGGCCAGCCCCAGAGCAGCGAAGAGGAAAACGCGGAAGAGAATCTGAAGCGTGTAGTCACTCGGCGCCAGCATCGGAACAAAAAGCGCAGCGAGCAAGAAAACAGCCCCGGCAATTGCCTGCCAGTTTTTCACGCGCGCTGGCTCCCGAAGATTCCGCTGGGTTTAAGAGAAAGCACGAGGATAAACAGCACAAAGTCGACCGCGAGAGCCCACTCGTTACCCCAATAGAGGCTGGTGAGGCTCTCGACCACCCCCAACACTAGGCCGGCTATAGCAGCGCCCTGAATCGAGCCCATGCCTCCCAGTACTACCATCACGAAGGACTTCAACTTGAACTGGTTCCCCACATCGGGAAACAAGTAGAAGACCGGAAGCAGGAGCGCTCCGGCAATGCCTGCGGCGGCAGAGCCGATTCCGAAGGAAACAGCCTGCACACGGTTGACATTGATTCCCATGAGCGGCGCCGCGTAAGGGTTCTGTGCAATGGCGCGTGCCGCCCGCCCAAACATCGTGTGAGTCACCACCCAATAAAGGGCGAACGCCAGTACCAGCGCGATGGCGAAAGATACCAGCCAGGGTGCGTTCAGGGAGATCTGTGGGCCAAGGTGAAGGTTCCTGGAGAGAAGCGGAATATTGATCTGATGGTAATCGGCGCCAAAGACCAACTGTACCCCATCCACCAGAATCAGCGCCAATCCCATGGTCAGGAGAATCACCATGAAATCTGCTTGTCCACGAATCGGCCGCAACAACCACATGTATGTCGCATAGCCGACAATAAATAACAGAATGCCTGCCATCGGGAACTGGTAGTAAGGGCTCAAGCCGGTCGCCTGGAAAAGGACGTAGGTGACGTACATTCCCATCATCAGGAAGGCGCCGTGAGCGAAGTTCACGATGCGCATGACTCCGAAGATGAGGGCCATACCCATCCCGATGATCGCGTATAGAGCGCCAGTCAGCAGGCCGTTGAGGATCGCTTGCAGCGCGACATAAAGCCAATTGATCATAAGACCTTCATTTGCGCTGTGACCACTCGGGCGCGGGAATGATCGGTTTGCTGTCCGCGGCATCTGGAGGCCAGACCACGCGGTACTGACCGCCTTGCACCTGAGTAACGAGCACGGGGTGCAGGTTTTGGCCGCGGACATCGAACCTCACCGGACCAAACGGCGTTTCCGCCAGGTTTACCTGCTTGACAGCATCGCGAATCGCCGACGGCTGTTCAGACTTTGCATTCTCGATTGCCGCCGCGGCCACCAACAGCACAGCATAGGCCTCCATGGCATGATAGGCCGGATGCGAACCAGCCAGCTTGAAGTATTTCTGATCGAACTCCGCCGAACCCTTCCACTTGGCTGAGGGCAACCATTGCGATACCGATAATGTGTACTCGGCATACTTGCCGGCCCCTTTGTCCGCCGTTGGAAATTCCGCTGCGGCAAAGCCGGTTCCTGCCGAGGTGTAATATTTCGGATTCAGGCTAAGTTGTTCCGCCTGGCGCATGAGCGTGCTGGCATCGAGCAGATACGACGCGAAGTAGATCACATCGGGATTCCGGCCCTTCACCCGCTGCAGGAGCGATTTGTAGTCTGGCGAACTGGCCTGATAGGCCTCGCTATCCACCAGATCCAATCCCGCAGATTTCGCCGCTTCAGTCATCGACTTGTTGTTTGATTGCCCAAAGTTGGTGTTTTCATACACGATGGCCAACTTTTTCGGGTCGCCGTTGTTTTTCAGAAAATCCAGAGTCGCGTTTGCGAATGAGCCCGATCCAGCGCAAATCCGGAAAATCCAAGGCGAGTTGCTTTCCATAACGTTATCCGCGACGGCGGTCGGAATGATCAGAGGGATCTGCTTTTGCGTCACGACTGGCACGATGGCACGCGTACTCTCCGAGGAATAGGCGCCCAGCACGATGGGCACGCGGTCCTGGTCCACCAGTTTCGATACGCCTTGCACGGCCTGGTCTGGCCGACTCTGGTCGTCGTAATAATCGAGCTCGACCTGCTTGCCGAGGAGGCCACCTTTCGCATTAATCTCTTCCAGAGCAATGGTGTAGCCGTTCTTATGCGCTTGGCCAAATGCAGCATTACTGCCCGTGAGGGAAGTAATGACCCCGATCTTGAATCTGTTCCCTTCCTTGTTTCTCGTTCCCTGGCACCCAGCCCAGAAGAAGAACGACAACGTCATCAACATCAGAGGAACTGATCGTTTCATATTCGCTCCTTTTGCGGGCCGAGCCTCGCCTTCCCCCAAGAACCAGAACCTACCGTCGCGCTTGACGGCCCGGTGCCCACAAAAGTACAACGGGCCGAATAGCTTTTCTGGTGACGACGATCACACTACTGTGTGATCCTTAGCGCATCTGCCCCTGAACCGGGGTTGCACTCCCGGAGCTTATTGACCTTTGAGAAAACGCGTAAAGCCGAGGCTTTTCACCGATTTAGATGGATTCAACAAGAAATTTTCTTTGCTCATTCGAATCAGCGAGACTCCCTTATTATCCACGGCTGACTGGGTACCAGCTTCGACGACCAGAACACGCGTTAGTGACGCAAATCACACCATCCGGTGATGCAGATCATAGTCTCCCGTGGCTAAGCTGGCATAGGCTGCGCTAAATCGAAGGTCGGCAAATTGGCGTTTTTTGAGCCAGACCTCGTACCGGGATCCGATGCGAGTTGGACGGAAACGGCAGGTTGCGCTACCCTCGTCGGATATTAAGGCCAGACTTCCGTTCATCATTGGCAGGATCTAAACGTTCAGCGGAAAAGGAGCAAAAATGGCTACAACAAATAGTTCATCACCGACTACACATCTGAATCGTTGGTGGCATGTGGTCGGCGGTGTATCCATGAACTTGGCGCTGGGATCACTGTATGCTTGGAGTGTGTTCGTGGCTCCCTTAGAGAAAGAGTTCAAATGGAAACGCGCCGAGACCTCGATGGTATTCACGATCGCTGTGGCGGTCTTCGCGTTGACATTCGTGGTGGCTGGGCGGCTGCAGGATAAACTTGGGCCTTTCAAGATTTCCCTCGCTGGCGCCATTCTGGTGAGCCTGGGCTTTTTCCTCTGCTCTCACGCCGACAGCCTAAACAAGTTTTTCATCTTCTTCGGCGTCCTGGGGGGATTGGGCAACGGTTTTGGCTACGCGACCCCGATTCCTGTCATGTCCAAGTGGTTCCCGGACAAGCGCGGTCTCGCGGTAGGACTGGCGGTTGCCGGTTATGGCGGCGGCTCAGCCATCTTTGGCCCGCTGGCCGCCAGCTACCTGATCCCGCACTTTGGCTGGCGCGTCACTTTCCAGGTCCTGGCTCTGATCTTCCTTGTAATGACGGTATTTGGAGCGTTCTTGCTGAAGAACCCACCCACTGGCTACAAGCCTGCTGGCTGGACACCCGCTCCGGCTTCCAAAGTTGCGGCCACCACCTATGACTTCACCCCCCGCGAGGTTTTGGGCACGCCTTCGTTCTACCTGCTGTGGGTGGCGTACGCCTTTGGCTGCGCCGCTGGTCTCATGGTTATTAGCCAGTTGGTGCCCTTCGCTAAAAGCGTGGGTATACCTGGCACCACCTTGGCTGCCTTTGGCTTGGTGGTGGGTGCGGCAGGAAACGCCATGGGCCGCATCTTCTCGGGCTGGATGTCGGATGCGCTGGGCCGCGTCAACGTGTTGCGCCTAATGATCGGCATCTCCATGGTTGCTATGCCCATCCTGTACAAGGTGGGCGGCAACGTGGTGGCACTGTTCTTGATGCTGTTCATCGTTTACTGGTGCTACGGCACCCAGCTTTCGGTCAACGGATCAAATGCAGCCGACTTCTGGGGCACCAAGAACCTGGGTCTCAACTACGGCATGCTGTTCACGGCCTGGGGTGTGGCCGGTCTCCTCGGTGGGCGCATCGGCGGTTGGATGTTCGACAAGTACCACAACTACCAGATGGCGTTCTACACGGCGGCGGGTTTGGCAGCAGCTGCCCTGATCTGCGAACTGGCAGTCAAACGCCCGGAGGTGCCAGCAGGAGGACTGTCAGGGTAAGATGTGCCGAAAGGTAGCCTAGCTTCAGAAGCTGTTGCGTTTCACATCAATCACCAGATCGGTGGCGTTGCTCGGATACACCGCAACGTTGCCTCCGGATCGTGTGAGCAATTGTATGAGCAGTTGCCAGTTTGCAAACAAATTTCGAAAAAGTGAGGGTTGACTAATATGGCTGAGATTCCCGAGAAGCGCAGAACTGTAGCAGAGACCAGTGAGGCCCAGATTGCGGTCCATTGGCGCGAAGAAGAGTACTATTATCCACCCGCAAAGTTTATCGGCCAGGCGAACCTGACCGATCCTGACATCAACCGGCGGTTCAGCGAGGAGAATTTCCCGGAGTGCTTCCGAGAATACGCTGACCTGCTAAGTTGGGACGAGTACTGGCACACCACGCTCGATACCAGCGACCCGCCGTTCTGGAAGTGGTTTGTCGGTGGCAAGCTCAACGTCTCTTATAACTGCATCGACCGGCATCTGGACAAATACAAGAATAAAGCTGCTTTGATCTTCGTGCCGGAACCCGAGGACGAGGCCCCCGTTTCCGTTACCTATCGGGAGTTGTACGTACGGGTAAATGAGATGGCGGCGTTGCTTCGGGATTTTGCCGGCCTGAAGACAGGCGACCGCGTGACCATACACATGCCCATGACCCCCGAGTTGCCCATCACTATGCTGGCTTGCGCCCGGCTGGGCATCATTCACTCAGTGGTATTTGGCGGGTTCAGCGGCGAAGCTTGCGGACTGCGCATCGCCGACTCCGGCAGCCGCGTCCTCATCACCACCGATGGCTATTACCGCAGCGGCAAACTGATCGACCACAAGGCGAATGCCGATATCGCCTTAAGGGTTGCCGGCGCAGAAAACCAGACCGTGGATAAGGTTCTCGTCTGGAGACGGCACGCCGGGCAGTACGCTTCCGCTTCGCCCATGGTGAAGGGCCGGGACTATTTCATCGACGAGGAATTGCCGAAATTCTCCGGAGAAATCGTGGCGCCCATCTCCATGGATTCCGAGGCTCCGCTGTTCCTGATGTACACCAGCGGCACCACCGGCAAACCCAAGGGATGCCAGCACCGCACCGGCGGCTATCTGGCTTATGTGACCGGCACCTCCAAGTACATTCAGGACATCCACCCCGAGGACGTCTATTGGTGCATGGCCGACATCGGCTGGATTACAGGCCACTCCTACATCGTTTACGGACCCTTGGCGCTGGCCGCGACCAGTGTTCTCTATGAGGGCGTGCCCACGTATCCCGATGCGGGCCG
This sequence comes from Terriglobales bacterium, assembly GCA_049521535.1. Lineage (GTDB taxonomy): Bacteria > Acidobacteriota > Terriglobia > Terriglobales > Acidobacteriaceae > CAZUCM01. The sequence goes on from JBEKOS010000063.1 coordinate 9,019, forward strand.
CGTATGGAGAATTGCCGAACGCCTGGACGTCAATATCTTCCACACTTCCCCCACTGCCATTCGCATGCTGCGCAAGACCGGACATGACGAGCCGACCAAATACCACTACAACTTCAAGCACATGACCACCGTGGGAGAACCAATTGAGCCGGAGGTTTGGAGATGGTATTACGAAACGGTTGGCAAGGGTAAGGCAGTGATCGTGGACACCTGGTGGCAGACAGAGAACGGCGGCTTCCTGTGCAGCACCAAACCGGCGTTGGATCCCATGAAACCCGGCAGCGCAGGCACTGGTATGCCGGGAATCTATCCCTACATTCTGGACGAAGAGGGCAAGGTAGTCAGTGCCGGGTCGGGAAAGGCGGGCAACATCTGCATCCGCAATCCCTGGCCGGGGATTATCCAGACGGTGTGGGGCGACCGTGAGCGCTTCGTCAACCAGTACTACCGCAAATATTGCAAAGACCCGAACAGCAAGGATTGGCGCGATTGGCCTTATTTCGCCGCCGATGGGGCCGTGCTGGCCGTGGACGGCTACTTCCGCATTCTGGGCAGGGTGGATGACGTTATCAACGTGGCCGGGCACCGCCTGGGCACCAAGGAAATCGAATCCGCGTGCCTGACCGTTCCGGAAGTCGCCGAAGCTGCCGTGGTACCGGTGGTGGACGAGATCAAAGGCCGCGTGCCCGAGGTCTATGTGGCGCTGCAGCCGGGTATCGAACCTTCCAAGGAGATCTATGAGAAGGTCACGAAAGCCATTGAGACCATTATTGGCAAAATCGCCCGGCCGAAGAGGGTGCATATCGTTCCCGATATGCCCAAGACTCGCTCGGGCAAACTCATGCGCCGAGTGCTTGCTGCAATCTCCAACAACATGGCAACCGGCGACATCAGCACCCTGGCCAATCCCGACGTAGTGGAAAAAGTACGCGAGATGGTGCAAGGCAAAGAGGTCATCACCGTGGCCGACGGTCCGGAAGACCTAAAGCAGTTTGGTACGGTGGATTAAGAAACCCACAAAGTCTGTTTTCCATTAGTGGCGCTTGAATTGATTTTTGAGCGCCACGGTTTTTTGTGCGCTTCTGGTAGGATATTCCTACCCGCCATGGCAACGCACAACGTTACGCTCGAATACCTGACGACGACTAATATCGCCAAGACAGCGAAACGCGGTTTGGATCCATCGGTCACCCGGTTCGGGAGATCGACGACACCCTGGAAATGGCCGAGCTAACCGAGGTTTAGAGCCTGAATCGGGTGGCGGCCAAGCCGAAACCGGCCACGGCCGATGCCGCTGAGCCCGGCAAATGGCAGCGAGTCCCCTGTTCCCGCTTTCGGCCGGTCCTGACCGAAAGCGGACCTGACGCCTCGGCGCAGTCCGTCGGGCGAGTCGCGCGATTAAGCGGGAACGTACGTCAACCTGACCACGTCCTCGACAATTCGATCGCTGGTCACTAGGCGGAGCGGCGGCCGGGGGCCGGTGAAGAACGGCTTGCCGCTACCAAGCACGATGGGGCGGAGGTAGAGCCGGTACTCATCAATAAGACCAAGGTTGGTTAGGCTTCCTGCCAGGTCTGGTCCGGCAACGTCAATCTCCCCGACGAGCTGAGCCTTCAGCCCGCGTATCACCGCCTCCATGTCATCCCCGACAAGCGTGGCGTTGGGCCCGACCGACTTCAACGAGCACGACACGACCCACTTCGGTTGGCTCCGCCACACCGCCGCGAAGTCGTGTTCCTCCGCGTCCCAATCCGGAAGGTCTTCGTCCCAGTAACGCATTATCTCGTACATGCGGCGACCGTACACAATGCCCGTCAGGTCGCGCACTTGCTCTATGAAGTAACGAGAGAGCAAAGGGCCTGGTGGCCCCAGGTGAAGATGGTCGACGTAGCCATCCAGGGACTGTTGCAAGCCATAGACGAGCTTTGCCATAGTACAAATTCTCCGTCCCAGGTTCTTCAGAATAGCTTGAGCCGACACCCGCAGAAATAAGATCGTGCACAATCTGCGCGCCGCATTGTCAATGTAGCCAATAACCCGAGGTCCGCTTTTGGCCGATTCTACTTTGGCTCTCGGCCCATGTCCAGTGAGCAATTGGACGTGGATCCACATGACAGTCTATTCGAAGAATTATCAGACGAAACCGGTGTCAAAGTTGAACGAATTCGATCGATGACCATAAAAACTGCAACCTCACCCCCGGACATTGGGAATTGCGTTGAGTTGCGTCGATCACTGCAACCACCCGGATGGCAGTCTCCTTGACCGGAAAGGAGAGAAGCACGTACACTCCTATTCAATATAGGAGAGAGTCTTTGACGAAACCGGTCGAACTTCCGCAGGGCACACTCGAGATGCTCATCCTTAAGGCGGTCTCGCTCGGTCCGCTGCATGGCTACGGCATCCTGCTACGCATCCAGCAGATCTCCGGCGAGCGCCTCGAAATCCTGCAGGGTTCCTTCTACACCGCCATCTATCGTCTGGAGCGCCGGGGCCGGATCAAAGGCGAGTGGGGAGAGTCGGAGAACAAACGCCGCGCCCGCTTTTACTCGCTCACCGCTGCCGGTACGCGTCAGCTCAAGGCCGAAACCGCCAAGTGGATCGACATGGCCGCGGTCGTCGCCGGCATTCTCGACAAGGAGGCGGGCGAGATATGAGTTTACTCGCCGCAATTCGCAAGCTCTGGCACTCAGTTGCGCCACGCGTCGTCTCCCGCAACCCCAGCGACGTCGAAGAAGAGTTTCGTTCTACGCTCGACGCTTACCAGGAAGATTTAGTCCGCCAGGGCCTCCCCGAAGACGAAGCCCACCGCAAAGCCCGCATCGACCTCGGCCGGCCCTCCGCCCAAAACGAAACTTACCGCGACGCCATTGGCCTCCGCCTCTTCGATGAGTTAGGCGGAGACATCGGCTACGGCCTCCGCGCCCTGCGCCGCAACCCTGGCTTCGCCGCCGTCGCCGTGCTGTCACTCGCGCTTGGCATCGGCGCCACCACGGCGATGTTCTCGCTGATCTACGCCGTCCTGCTGCACCCGTTTCCCTACGCCGGCGCCGACCGCATCATGAACCCCGTCCTGATCGACACGCAACATCCAGATGAGTTTAGCTGGTTTCCCGTTAGCAAGGCACAGCTTGATGACCTGCGCCTTGCCGCCCCGGTGGATTCGGCGCTCGGATTCAACAACTCGCACATGGAGATCACCGGCGGCGCACTACCGGAAGACATCTGGGGCATCTACCTCACAGAGAATGCCGGCACTTTCTTTGGTGTGCGCCCGCTTCTCGGCCGCAACCTCGTGCCAGCCGATGCGGAGAGCGGCGGCCAATCAGTCGTTGTCCTCAACTACCGCTTCTGGCGGCGTTACTTCGGCGGCGATCCCCACATCGTCGGACGAACGCTGGAAATCGATCATGCCCCCTACACCATCATCGGGGTTATGCCGCGCAGTTTCGCATTCAATGACTCTACCGGCGTCGGCGATGTCTATCTGCCGGGCAGCCTGATGCAGGGTCTTGCCAACGTTTCCTACTTCGCCTACATACCGTGGATCAGGCTCCGGCCCCACGTTGCCCCTGCCGCCGCCAACGCTGCGCTCGAGCCCATGGTGCGCCAGTTTTCGAAAGAGCAACCCGATCGCTTTCCCGATCACCTGCATCTTGCGCTGCAGCCCATCATCGTGCCTTTCCAGGAGGAAACCGGCCGCTCCCTTGCGCTTCTTCTCGCGGGCGTTGTGCTTTTGCTGATGATCGGCTGCGCCAATTGCTCCATCCTTCTGCTGGCCCGTGGCCGCACACGCCAGCATGAGCTCGCCATCCGCAGCGCCATCGGCGCCAGTCGCTGGCGCATCGTCCGCCAGTTGCTGGTCGAAGCTGTCGTCATCTCCTGCACCGGCGCCGTTCTGGGCGTGGCTGCGTCTTACTGGCTGGCAAAG
>JBEKOS010000064.1:0-12910 GCA_049521535.1 Terriglobales bacterium
GACACTTCCGCCGCGTCGCAGTACTGCGCCGCCTACAACATCTATTGCTCGCTGTATCTCGAATCGCAGCGCTCGGCGCGCGACGTCCTGAAAGACCTGTTTGACATCGCCAACACCGCGCCCGTCTACAGCGGCGCGCAACTCAAGTGCATCCCCTACTGCGAACAATCCGCCGTCGGCAACGGCGCGGTTTACACCGCCCCGACCGCATCCGGTCCCGTCGCGACCCTTGATGACTCAATATTTTGTCATCCTGAGCGAAGCGAAGGACCTGCTTCTGCATCTGCACCCGTCACCGTCAGCCGGAACCGCCAGGCCGATTCCGTCAGCGCCATCACCATCGAGCACTACGATCGCACCAACGCCTATGAGAAAACCACCACCTGCGAGGTTGATGAAGCCTCCCTGGTTCAGTTTGGTCCGCGTCCGGATTCGTCGGGCAGTCGCGGCGGCAGCAGCTCGCGTTCGCTCGAAGAACTCTGCGACGTCAACATTGCGCAGAACGTGGCATCGGTTCTGGTGAAGCGCGCCGCCAACCTGCGCAACACCTACAAATTCACCCTGCCGGCGACCTACTGCTTCCTGGAAGCCATGGACCTCGTGGCCATCACCGACAGCTATCTCGGCCTCGCCGCGCTGCCGGTGCGCCTGGTCAGCGTCACCGAAAACGACGATCTCACCCTCGACTGCGAAGCCGAGCAATTCATCTACGGCCTCAGCGCGCCCACGCCGCTGGAAGTGCAGGGCGCCACGCCGCCCATCAATCCTGCCGATCAGTTCAGCGGCAACGTCAACCCGCCGCAATTCCTCGAGCCTCCGGATTCGCTGGCGAGTAGCGCCGGCTACCAGCTCTGGATGGCTCTCAGCGGTCCCGGAGCGGCCGCCTGGCAGGCGTCAAACGCCTACAACTACGGCGACCTGGTGCTCGACAGCAACAGCAATATCCAGAAGTGCGTCGTCGCCGGCAGCAGCGGATTGAGCGCGCCGAGTTGGGCAACCACACAGGGCAGCACAACGACCGATAGCGGCGTTACCTGGCTGAATTGCGGGCCACAGGCCGTCGCCGGCCCGTCCAACAACTGGGGCGGATGCACCGTCTGGCTCTCCAGCGACGGCGTTACTTACGAAGATCAGGGCGTGGTCACCGCCCCGGCGGTGATGGGCTCTCTCTCCTCGTCCATCACCGCCAGCTCCGTCAGCGTGGCGATTGACTTCACGCCATCCGGCGCCGAGCCGATCGTACCGCCGGCCGGGCAGCCGCAGTTGGCGCTCGTCGAGAGCGAAGTGATCAGCTACACCGGCGTGACCATGACCTCAGCCAACAACTACACGCTAACCGGCGTCACGCGCGGCCTGAACGGCACCACGGCGGCTTCGCACGGCAGCGGCGCGCAGGCCTGCGTGCTCGACGATTTCATTTTCAAATTGCCGCTGGGCGCAAGCTGGCCGGGCAATACCGTCTACCTCAAGTTCCTCAGCTTCAATTCGCAAGGCGGCCAGGCGCAAACGCTCGACGAAGTTCCCGCCTACACCTACAGCTTCGCCGGCAAATTCAACAACTCCGGCCAGGTGGTGGCCAGCGGGGCCGGGCTCACGCCCACGCATTCCGGCACCACCATTTACATCGAGGTCTACGGCTATCCCGGAACGCCAGGAACGACAGCCGTCACCGTCACCAAGGCCGATGGCGCCACCATCTCCGTGCCGGCCGCCACGCTTAGCGCGGACATCAACGGCAATGCCCTCTCGCAGTTGACGCGCTACTGGGTGCTGTGGAATCCCAATGCCAACGCCTTCTGCTGCACCAAGACGTATTCGTCGGTGGCCTCGCTGGCTTACAACGGCTACATCGTGCTGGGCCAGGTGGTCACCACCGACGCGCTGGCACACTTCGGCAGCGCGCAGGCCAACGTCTCCGGCTACAGCGGCGGCGTGGGTGGCGCGGTGCAGGCGGCCGCCTCGACGTACAACTTCTCGCTGGCGACTGGCACCTCGTGGTCAATTGCCGCCAGCACGCACGGGCTGGGCCTGCTGGTGACGGCCACATTTTTTGACAGCAGCGGCAACCAGGTCCCGACCGCTTCTGGCGGCACACCCACGTCAACCGCGCCGATTGCCTATGCGGTAGATTCGTCCGGCAACGTCACCATCTCGGCGTATTCGTCGGCGGCGTACACTGGGTTCTTGATCGCGGGGGCACGGTGATTTCGACGTTAGCTTGCAGATCGCGTCTAACCGGTGGTCTGTCTGATCACAAAGAAGACAAGGACCGCCAGCAGGCAGGCAGCTATGGTTATCCATAGCCGCATGCGGTTTTGGCGCGCGAAGGTCGAGTACACGGCGTGATCTACCCGAAAGCGCAAGCGTTCAAGGAACGACGACACAAAATTAAGCCTCTTCGATCTGGAATTAGTTGGCTAGAGGTTGGCAGGCAAGCGAGCCAGACACACATTAATTGGGACACGTCAGCATCTAACCGCTGATTCAGACGGATTAGAAATCGGCGACGAGATCCCAGCCTACACGGCTGGCGCAGCGCCGGGCGGTACGGCATACTTCCCGCCGACTTCGGTCAGGGTCCCGGCATTCACGCACTGTTTCAGAGACCGGGCCACGCGCGCGCGGTCACCGCGCACGTCGGTCACAATACCCGACCGCAACATCTCCGCCAGGACCTCCTGATGCGTGTGCGGCCCCGCCGTGGCAAGGAATTCCTTGATGGCCTTGTTCACGCGCGGCTCGGCCGGCATGGTTACGCGGCCTTCGAGCGCGGCCAGGGCAGCCTCGGTCTTAGTCAGCTTGTCGCGATAGAACGCGACCATCTTGCGCAGGCCGCCCTTGTACTGTTCGAACTCCTGCTCGTTTTCCGCCAGTTGCGGCGGGACCGGTATCGCTTTCGCTCTTTTGGCCCATCGTGGCATCGTACCAACCTCGCGAGCAAGGAAGAATTAGAGAGAGCAACGCCCGTCCGAAATTCACGGCTTCCTGGTAGGCGCCCTGAATCTCGTCCAGCGTCTCTCGCCGGCTCTTGCCCGATGACGAGAGTATACCCGATACCCAAAGGTTTAACAAGCAATTCAGAAAGCGAAACGCCTCCCGGCGGAAACCCTCTGTAGCTTGGCAAACCAGCCATTGTTTCTGCGGCATCAGTGCCTCGACATCCAGGCCATCTATGAAATCAAGATGGGCTTGAAGCCAGGCCGTAGCCAGGGCCAGATCGAAATCGGTCGATAGTTCGTTTGTCGGGGAAATCCGGTCGAGCCGCAGCATGAATTGGTGCAGGTTGTGGGAGGAGAAGATAGGCTTCGTGGTCGTCATTGTTTGCTCCTTGTATTCGCTTTTTCTTCGCCTACTTTCTCCCGTTGAATGCTGGAAGTCAACCCCCAAAATGTAGTGGTATAGCTGCAAGTTATGCGGCGGCAGGAGTTCGCGGCTCATAGATGACGCTCAGACACGGCTGCAAAGAATCTGCTTGCCGGCTTTGCGCCGCAAAAAGGGCTCTGCGGACCCTTCGGCAAACTCAGGGTAGGCCCTGGAGCACCGGACAGTTTGGTTTGGTATGGAAGCGAGCCAAACGCGCGGTTGTTGCGTCGCAAAGAGCGCGACGCAGCGCGCGGCTCGCCCAGGTCCTTCGCTGCGCATAAAGCGCTTGCTCAGGATGACAATTCAGGGTGGGCCACTACGAAAAAACAGCCCCCAAAAACCGTATATGGGCGTGTTGGAAAAGGAAGCGGGCCAAACGCGCGGTTGTTGCGTCGCAAAGAACGCGACGCAGCGCTCGGCTCGCCTGGGTCCTTCGCGGCGCAAAAAACGGTTGCTCAGGATGAAAACCAAACGGGGACGCGAACCTGGGGCGCCAGTCCGTCTATCCGCGTTGGTCCGCGGCGACACCGAGGACTGTCAGTTCTGACAGTATCCAAAAGGCCGTGCGTGTGGTGGAATAGATGTGCACACAAAGCTTCCCTCTTTTAGGGCAACCGAGATTTTTTTGTGAAGGAGAACAACATGGATTTGAGTAATTTTGTACCAAAATTGATGCTCGGGGCGATGGCCGCCACGAGCCTATTCACGGGCGCGGGCATAACTGCCCAGGCGCAGTCCTCAAGTAAGCCTAACATCGTTGTCATCATGAGCGACGACGTGGGCATCTGGAACATCGGCGCCTATAGTCGCGGGATGATGGCCGGGCGCACACCGCATCTGGACAAGCTTGCCAAGGAAGGCATGCTGTTCACCGATTACTATGCCGAGGCAAGCTGCACGGCAGGCCGCGCCGCCTTCATCACCGGCGAGCTTCCGATTCGCACCGGTATGACGACTGTCGGCCAGGCAGGCGCTGCTATCGGGATACCCGCCGAGGCGGCGACGCTGGCGACGACGCTCAAGTCGATGGGCTATGCCACCGGCCAGTTCGGCAAGAACCACCTCGGCGATAAGAACGAGTTCCTCCCCACCGTTCACGGGTTCGATGAGTTCTTCGGCTACCTCTATCACCTCGACGCGATGGAAGACCCCTCGCACCCCGGCTACCCACAGGATCTATTGAACATAGTAGGCCCGCGCAACATGGTGCATTCCTGGGCCACCGAAAAGGATGATCCCACGGAGATGCCGCGCTGGGGCAAGATCGGCAAACAGAAGATCGAGGACGCCGGCACGCTTTATCCCAAGCGGATGGAGACGGTGGACGACGAAATTCTCGACTTCTCGCTCAAGTTCATCGACAAGGCCAAGGCCGACAACAAGCCGTTCTTCCTCTACCTGAACCCGACGCGCATGCACGTGGTCACGCACCTTTCCCCAAAATACGAAGCGATGCGCAACTCGAAGAATGGCTGGACCGAGCAGGAAGCGGGCATGGCCCAGCTCGACGACATCGTAGGGTCGGTGATGCAGAAGCTGGATGAGATGGGAGTGGACAACAACACCATCGTCATGTTTACCAGCGACAACGGTACGCAGACATTCACCTGGCCCGATGGCGGAACAACGCCCTTCTACGGCTGCAAGGGCACGGGCTATGAAGGCGGTTTCCGCGCCCCGGCGATGATTCGCTGGCCCGGCCATGTACCCGCCGACACAGTCGAAAGCGGGATCATCTCCGGCCTCGATTGGTTCCCAACTTTCGTTGCCGCCGCCGGCAATCCAAACATCAAGGACGAACTGCTCAAGGGCAAGCAGTTGGGTGACCGGACGTACAAGAACCATCTCGACAGCTATAACCAGATGGACCTGATCACCGGCAAGGGGCCGTCCGCTCGCCACGAAATCTTCTACTTCACTGAGAGCAACCTCGCCGCCGTGCGGATCGACGACTTCAAGTATCAATTCATTACCCAACCCGGCGGCTGGCTGGGAGTTAAGGATCATCCTGATGTGCCGACTCTCGTCAACCTGCGCCTGGATCCCTTCGAGAAAATGGCGTGGCCGGATGGGAACATGGGCAGCTACGAGTACATGGGAAAGTGGTTTATGTACGAGTTCTGGCGCTTCGTGTTTGTCCAGCAGGAAGTGGCCAAGCTCGCCATGACGGCCATCGAATACCCGCCCATGCAGAAGGGCGCGAGCTTCAATCTCGATGCGGTAAAAGCGAAGATCGCCGAGGCGATGGCGAAACACCAGGCAGATTAGTAGAACGGTTCAACTCGCAGGCGGCTCCTTTGTTGGGGCCGCCTTTTTATTTGAGATTCAAGATTCCAGAGTTAGGATTGGAAAACGGCTACCGTGAAGGCCGTACTGGGCTGGGGCAATAGCGAAAGCATCGTGCGGAGAATCAATCTCCTTGGGGTGTCGAAATCCGGGCCGTCCAGTTCATCTTCATCTCTGACGGCTAAGTGTGCGACGCCGGCCTGCATGAACCAGAGCTCTCAGAACCGGTGAAGGCCTTTGGAAAAAATGTGTCGAGAGGAGGAAGTAATGACGAACACCGCAAAGCTCTGCTCGCTTGTGCTGTCATTGGTCACCGTGCTGGCACTGCAACCGACCCCAGCGACCGCGGAAAAGGCGAAAAAGACAGGCGACGCCGCGTTTTCATTTGACGTGTACGGCGACTCCCGGTCGATGATGTACCTGCCTTACAAAGCCGATCAGGAAGCGGAAGCACGCCGGCTTATGGTAGACATGTTCGAACTTGTGCTTCCGGAAAAAGTCGCGGCTGACGTGGTCGAGAAAAATGTGAAGCTGACATATGACCCCTCCACAAACGAATTGGTACAGGTGGTCATGCCGTTTATCACTGCGAGCCAGGTGATGACGTTGACGCTGGACAAGGGTTGGGTGACGGAGGCCTCAGTCGAGGACTCCAAGCTAATGCCGGGCGTACGCCACCAGATATTCCGGCTGCAGGGCGGCGACTGGGTAGCACGCGAAATCGTGAAGGACGTGAACAGCGGGAACGCCAATCTTGTCCTCAGCACCGGCGACCTGATTTGGTGGGCCAAGCAGGGCGACAAGCCGTCCGACAGCCCTTATTGGAAGCTGGTGAATGACGACGTATTGAAGCAGTTGCCACCGCCGGACAAGCATATGAAGGGCGCCGGCCTTGAGGGGCGCGTCTTCCCCGCCGTCGGCAACCACGAAGTGTGGGGCGACACCGACGTGGAAGGCTTACTGACTATCTTTCCTTACCTGAAACAGCTTGGAGTCTCCAAGGATAAACTCACGTACAAATTCGATTACGACGGAGTTCGCTTTATCTTCCTGTGGACGGGCAAGTACGATTACCGCGAACCCACGAGCTGGGGCGCCACCCGGCCGACATACGATGAGCAGATGAAGGAGCTTAAGGGGTGGCTGGATGAAGCGAAGGCCAACGGCACAAAGAAGGTCTTTATTGCTTTTCACAACCCGACCTTCTGCCGCTCCGGCTTTGGCGCTATTCCAGAAGATCAAAATCCCCACAAGGCCATTGCCGCGTATGCCAAGGACATGGACATTACGGTCTTCAACGGCCATGTACACACCACGGAAGCGTATCAGGTGGACGGCGTAAAATATCTCGTCCTGGGGGGCGGTGGGGCGGAACAAGATCCAATCCTTCCCGGCAGGACGCATGTCAAGGTCCCGGACGGATATCCGCCGGACCAGTACTGGAAGGGCGAGGCGCCCAAGGAAGATTACAACTACCTGCATGTCGAGGTGAAACCGGGCCAGCAGACGAAGTTTACGATCAATCGCTTCCGGCCCTGGTCGGCCGAACCATTCGCGACGGTGGAGCTTTTCAAATGACAAAGAAAAGCCCGATGCCTTGCTGCGTGGTGCCGACCGTGCCAGAATTCCCGTTGCGCCCGCTAATGGCGGGTGCGGCGAAAGGCCCTACTGCTCGAAATCGAAATTTGCGGGCGGGGTGGGGGACTTGGCTTCGTTCGGTCCGGTGACGGCAAAGCTGACGCTGTTGATCCAGACGGTGCCCGGGCCGTGCAGCATCACGCCGATCTCAATGGTGGTGGCGCCGGCCGGGACGTCGGTGACGACCTCGTAGCTGGTCCATTCGGTAGCGCCGTTGATGAGGGGTTCCTGCCGCTTGGCGACCGCGACACCCGGCTCGGGGCCTTCGGCGTACTGCATCCACAGGCCGGCCCAGTCGCGCACCCTGTCGGTTTTCACGAAGGCGCTCAAGCGGACGCGCTTGCCGGCGTAAGCCGCAGCGGGAAATTCCTGCATGAGCAGGCCGTATCCGTTGGCGGCGGTCTTGCTGGTCTTCAGGTAGCCGCTGGGATGACCCTGATACATGGCGGCGGCATCGACGCCGGAGAGATAGTCGGCGGGATTGCTCCCGCCCAGATGCCAGCCGTGCGGGACCGCCGCTCCCAACACCCACGGGCAGGCGGCAAGCAGCGCTAGAACGAAGGCTCCGGTCAAAATTCGCGGCATAGGGAGCATGAGTTCTCGCTTACCTCATGCAGATTACAAACGTAGTTTAAATGCTATGGTACAACGCCGGGGATTTCCGGGAAATAACTTCGGGCGTACCTGTACGGGGTGGGCGTTACTGATGTGATTTCGTTTCAAGAACTCTTATATGCGGTTTCTTGAGTTCATTCTGAGATCCGCAGGAAGGGACACAATGTCGGAGCCGATGACATAGCCCGCGGAGCGGGCAACAGATCGTAGCACAGCGTGAGCTGGGGGATGATTCCCCAAGCCGAGGTCAAGCCCGCGACGCGGCGGCAGAGCACTCGTTCGCAACGCGGTTCTTTCGCCCGCTACGAGCGGGCTCTCGGCATTTTGTGCATCTTTCCCCCGGCTTGCGCCGGGGGCTACATTCTCCCGCGCCTTCCGGCGCTCGACCGCGGTGCCGACATGACCGGGGCCTGCCGCAAGGTATTGTGAATAATCCAGGCGTAGGGACGACCGATTCCGAGACTATCGCAATACTCCCCGTCTCTTCATCCGAGAACAATACAGATAAATAAGGAGAAGAATGGCGAAGCCGTAGAGCGGGGTAGCCGCCGGGCCGGGAGCCTTGCCGGCCGCTTGGGCCTGGGCGATTGCCCAGCCGGTGGCAAAGCCCGTGAGTACCAGAGAAGTCGCAAATAATCTCACCGCGGTTTTTCGCCGGCGGATCAAAGCAACGGCGGCGGCGACATTAAGGAGCGTACATGGCACTCCCAGGGCAACGACTACCGCGGCGGCAAAAGTAACGGCGCCGGCCTGGAGCATCCAAAGCACGCTCAGGGAAAAAGTCACCACTCCGATGGCGACATACGCGCAGATCGCCCAAATCCATACGGGGCGCCTTTGCCGTGCCGCTGCAGCATTGGCTGCAGCGCCGGCGGGCGGCATCGCCACGATTTTGGACTGGTCAGAGGGCAAGGCAATTCCTTGTTGGCAAGAATCTAAGCATAAAGGATGCCAGCAGGGTAGCACGTTTTGACAATGGAAAGCAGGATCTTCAGCGGGCCAACATGTAGTGTCCCGCGTGGCGTTTTACCGCGGACTTCAAGCGCCTGTCATCCTGACGCCGAGCGCAGCGAAGCGGAAGCGTCTATGCACTCTTCTGCCGCTCGCAAAATACATAGATCCTTCGCTTCCCCACCCAACCACGCGCAAGAACCGCGCGTGGCGGGGACCCCGGTCGCTCAGGATGACAAGACTGGAGATCGCACGGGCACGCGGACGCCATCCAGGCACTCGCTTGATCCTTGGCGCGGGCGCATCAGCTTCCCCACCACCGCACCGCTCATCACTTTCTTGAAGGCCGTGTGGAACTGGTCCATCTCCGGGCGGGTGCCGACGGTGATCCGCACCCAGGTCGGCATTACTGGCCAATTCCGGCCGATGAGTACATTCTGGCTCGCCATGGCGTCAATCACATTTTTCGCGGGCTGCTTGGCGTCCAGCAGGAAGCAGTTCGACTGCGACGGAATGTACGAGTATCCGTTGCGGTCCAGCCAGGCGAACGTCTCCTCCCGAACCGCGGCGTTGATGCGCTTGCGCTCCGGCACCAGGCTTGAATCTTTCAGGCTCGCCATGGCCGCGGACACGGCGGTCACGGGTTGCGCGCTCCATCCGCCCAACTCGGTCATCCGGGACATCAGGTCCGGCCGGCCGATGGCCATGCCGCAGCGCAGCCCCGCCATGCCGTAGATCTTGGAGAAGGTCCGCAGCACGATCAGCTCTTTGTCTTCTCTTACCAGATCAATGGCAGAGGCGGCATCGGAAAAGTGAATGTACGCCTCGTCCACCAACACAATCGATCCCTTGGGCTTGTTCTCCAGCAGATACTCGATGTCCGCGTGGCTGGTGAGGGTGCCGGTCGGGTTGTTCGGGGTGCAGATGTAAAACAAGCCGGCGTCCGGGGCCGCCGCCAGCATGGCCTTTACATCGTGCGCGTAAGCCTTGGTCAAGCCTACTTTCACCACGCGCGCGCCTGAAACATCGGCGGAATGCATTCCGGCCTCATATCCGGGATCGGCCGTCACATAGCTTCTGGTGGGAGAAGTGTACGCCAGGACCACATAGTGCAGCGGTCCACTCGATCCCGGATAAATCCGCACGTAATCCGGCTTGACGCCCTCCGCCCGGGCAATGATCTCCACCAATTCGTTGGTCAACCCGAACTGGTAGCGACCGCCGAGGGGAATCATCGCCGCGACCGCTTCACGCGCCGCCGTACAGGGCCCGAGCGGATTCTCGTTGGCGTTGATCACGACGGCATCTTTTGAGAAAGGCGGCTTCGCCTGCGCCCACGCCAGCATCGGTTCGGTGACGACGCGAAGCGCCGCCGCAGCCGAGGCCGCTGCGGACAAATGCAGAAACGACCGGCGAGAAAAGGGCGGGAAAACACCTTGCTTCAGCATGAATCGAACCTCCACGGGCTCTGGCTGTAATCTTACTGCCTCGAGTGGACTTTCACGAGAGGATCTGATGCACCTTAGGTATTAAGAACCATCGCCATCACTTCTCGCAATCCTTGGAGTAAGCTTGGCCACTCGTGTTATATTTTAATATAACTTAGGAGGTTAGCAGTGTACACTACCTACCTGCGCAGAGTCGGCGGTTCCGTCATGCTGGCCTTGCCACCCGCCATTCTAGATCTGCTTCATCTGGAGGCTGGTGCTACGGTTGGACTCGCCGTAGATGGAGAGCGCCTGGTACTCCAGCCGCAGACGAAACCAAAATATACGCTTGATGAGTTGCTGGCGGAATGCGACGCGCCGGCTGCACTTACGGAAGAGGATCGCGCCTGGGTCAAACTCACTCCGGTGGGTCGGGAGCTGTGAAGCGCGGCGACATCTACCTGGTTTCGCTCGATCCAACCAAGGGACACGAGCAGCAAGGCACCCGGCCCGTCCTGGTGGTTTCTCCGGATCGCTTCAACGCCCTGACGCGAGTGCCCATCGTGGTTCCAATCACCTCGGGCGGTGCGTTTGTCCGTAATGCCGGCTTCACGGTTTCGCTGAACGACGCCGGGACGCAAACCGCCGGCGTCGTTCGCTGTGACCAGCCACGGCCCCTCGATCTGGCCGCACGCAATGGCCGCAAACTCGAAAGCGTACCGCAACCCATCCTCGATGACGTGCTCGCCAAACTCGCCACTCTCTTCGCCTGACGTCGGCTTTACGTTATTTCCTGAAAACGGGCGATAAAACAGGCTTGCTTCTCAACGCAATTTCTTCCGCACCACCCACGTGGTCATGGAGCGTTGATTTTGGACAATCGTGGTCTTGAGCGGGTCGGCCAATTCGCCGCCTAACCGTTCGGTGAGCGAGCCGAGCAGCGCTTCATCCACCAGATACCGTTCCGCGCCGTCCGGCGATTGAAAGCTGCGTCCCTGAACACGCTTGAACCGGCTCTCCATGCCGATCAAGGATGCGAGGCGACAGAAGAAGAGCCCGCCAGGCTTAAGGACACGCCAGGATCCCAGCAGCATGGATTCGAATTGCGCGTCGTCACGGGCAAAATGGAGGACGGCGTTGCTCAAGACCACATCCGCGCAGGCATCGTCGAAAGACATTTGTTCGATGGCCTCGACTCGAAAGTTCGACGACGGAAGCGCGGGCGCAAACCTCCGGGCGAGGGATCGGACGCAATCTACAGCCTGCGCGTCCGAGTCCACGGCGTAGACTTCGTACCCTTCACGCAGGAAGTAAACGAGGTTTCGACCGAAACCGCATCCGGCGTCCAGGATTCGCATTCCGGGTGAGATGCGGCCTTTCAGAAGCTGGTCGAAAAGATAAATGTCGATCTGGCCGAATTGCTCCTGAAGGGTGGGCATAGTGTTATTACAATGCTATCCTAGCGACGCAGGCTGGAGATCAGATTGAAAATCGAAATCGTTTGCTGCCTGACGTGACAGAACAACAAAGCCAAGGTCGCGAGTCTCGCGGCCCTAATCAAGCAACGCCTCGACATTGAAGTGGTCGCCACACCCGGCAAGACTGGACAGTTCGAGGTGATCGCTGACGGCGAAAAGATCGCCGAGCGCGGCGGCAACTGGCTCACGCGAAGCCTGGGCGCTGGGTATCCCGACCTTGAGAGCGTGGTCGGGCAGCTCGAGAAGCATCTTGCGGGCATCGCAACTCGGTAGGCCGCGCCAGCCCAGATTGACGACTTCTACCAGTCGCCAGACGATCATCCTCGTTATTAAAGCACGGCAGCGTCAGCCTGTTGCCGGCGGCAAACTCAAACCGCTACAATCTCCAAACGTTCAGGGGGTACCGATGCGACGCTTTATATCTACTGCTCTCATAGTAGTCGCCTTGGCGTTGCCGGCAATTGCGCAAACGGCCGAGCTCTCCAAGAGCGTAAGAGAATTCGTGCGGGTGGATGCGCCGAAGGTGGTGCTGACGCACGTGCGCGTGATCGACGGCACGGGCGCGGCAGCGGTGGAAGACCAGAACATAGTGATCGAGGGCGGCAAGATTACGATCATCACCAAAGGCGCCGACGTCGCGGCGTCCGCGGGCGCCACAGTGCTCGACCTCAAGGGCTACACGGTGATGCCGGGCATCGTGGGCATGCACAATCATCTCTTCTATGTCGCGCGCCCGAACCTGAACAGCCAGTGGCAGCACGATTCGCCAGTGCTGGTGCCGCAAATGACGTTCTCTGCGCCGCGGCTGTATCTTGCCGGGGGCGTAACCACCATGCGGACCACCGGAAGCATGGAGACCTATACCGACCTGAACCTGAAGCACGACATTGACGCCGGCAAGCTGCCGGGGCCGCACCTTGACGTGACCGGCCCATACCTGGAAGGAGCGACGAGTTACTTCATCCAGATGCCGCACCTGACCAGCCCAGACGACGCGCGGCAAACCGTGGAGTACTGGGCCGATCGCGGCGTGACGTCGTTCAAGGCCTATATGAATATCACACGCGCCGAACTGAAGGCCGCGATCGACGCGGCGCACCAGCGCGGGCTCAAGGTCACGGGGCACCTGTGCTCAGTCACCTATCCGGAGGT